>JAOUJL010000008.1 GCA_029883255.1 Candidatus Bathyarchaeota archaeon
TCATGGCTTTTGAGTTGGAAGATGTCATTTAATCTATGCAGTTGTCATTGCAAACTTTTCACTTTCTATAGTTTCTTTTCCGAAACATTTAAAAATGAACATGGATCGAAAAGATAGTTTTGGGGGAATTAAGTGTCAAGCTCTATTGAGAAGGAAATGTTAGAGGAACTTAAGAAGATTAGGGAAGCTGTTGAACCTAAACCTGCTCCACCAGCACCCAAAGGATTATGGAATGAGTTCATGGGCTTCATTTCAAAGTACAAGGTCCTGGGGCTTGCTGTGGCTTTCATCATGGGTGTTTATCTTGGTGCCCTTGTTCAAGCATTTGTCACGGGCTTAATAATGCCCATAATAGGCCTTGCTGTACCTGGTCTCGGTAACCTAGCCACGCTCAAAATACCGGTTCCGCCGACAGAATTGGATAGCCAAGGGAATCCCATAGATCCAAACTATGTCGGCCAGCTATTTGGAGTAGGAGGGTTTTTAGCGGCGCTGATAACTTTCATCATCGTGGCCTTCGTAATCTTCATAATAGTCAAGGTCACCAAACGATGGGGAATCGAATAGCGTAAACCTCCACAGCTTTTTTTGGCGTTTAGATTAGCCATCAACGCCTTGTGCGTTCTATGTTGAGCCTTTAGAAGCCAGCTATCTTTGTAAACACTGCATAAGCCCACACTACGACTATCGCGATGGTCCCATACTTTACAGCTGTTTTCTGTAGGTTAACGACGCTTCTTGTTGAAGGATCTTTTAACACATCTGCATATCGCATAATAACAGGTATGGAAAGCGGAAAAAGTATAAAAAACAAAAGTAAGTGTCTGTAAGAGAGTAAACCAAAAGCTGAGTATACAAATGGCGAGAGAACTGCCATAAGTATCATAAACCCAGCGACTATAACGGTTTTCTTCTTTCCATACTTAACGGCGGAGGTGTTAATCCCCATTTTACTGTCTGCTTCACAGTCTCCGACGGCTTGGATTATGTGGCCTCCTGAATGAATCAGTGTTAGGGGTATGGCAACTAACATAATTGATGAAACATTAATGTTCAGGTGGTGAGTGACTCCTAAACCCATGAAGAATGGTAGAAACCCGGCACCTAAACCTGAAACGACGAGGTCTACAACTGGCAGAGCCTTGAGTCTGAAAGGTGGGGTGGAATAAGCAGTCCACAGTCCGAGATATATAAGAAACAACGCAGAAAGATAAACATCGACTAAAAAAACCAGAGTTAAACCTAGGATGACCAGCAATATGGAAAAAATTAACGCATTGCGTGGTGTTATCCTTCCAGATGCAACAGGTAGACGTGATTTGACTTTGTTTCTTCGATCCGCTTCACGGTCTATGTATTGATTTAAGACGAAGACGCTGGCCGTAACAAACAGAAAAGCTATAAAAACTATGGCGACGCGTTCCAAGGGAGGAAGGTCAAAAATTATGCTTCCCAAACCAAAACTGAAAGCCCATCCGATCCAGCTATCAACCCTGCAAGCCTTGAGATATTGAAACGTTCAAGCAACCTCCAAGATTTCATGCTACAGATTGCAAAACATTTAAATTTTGATATATATAAGACTTACTACTTGGTGAGTGCATGGTCAAAAAGTTTGTTTATGCGTTCATACGGGGGCTCAATAAGCCAATAATATTATGGCTTTTGTACGTTAAGCCCAGATCTGGATACGAGCTAATGAAGGAGTTCACTAAACTAACCGGACAAAAGTTGAAGCCTGGAATAGTATATCCTTTTCTTCACCATTTAGAAAAAGGCGGTTTCACTGTAAGCAAATGGATTGAAAAAGGTAAACGTAAGATAAAATATTACTCACTAACCAAGAAAGGCGAGAATCTTCTAGATAGAGTTCGCAACTTTTTCAACATGCCAATCAAACAACTCATTGCAGATATGCTGACTGAAAAAAGAGAGATCAGCTAGATTGATGCTTCTACTCTTGAAAATTGTAGTTTCACGAATCTTCATGCTTGTGGGAAAAAGGTTTCAAATGACCTTGCACGTAAACCACATCAAGATCTGAAAAGTCTAATGAGGTAAGAAGAGGCTTCATCATTGGCTGACATGGAGAAAGACTTGATTAGAACCACCGTCAGAGGTTTTAACAGAGCCATTATTCTTTGGCTAGTTAGCCAAGAGCCCATGTCGGGATACAGAATTGTGAAAGAAATGAAAAGATTAACTGGTCAAAGTTTCCATCCGGGCACAGTGTACCCTCTACTCTATGAACTGGAAGAAAAAGGGTTTACCGTCAGCAAGTGGATGCAAAGAGGTAGAAGACGCATCAATTACTACTCGATAACAGAAGAAGGAACAAAATTGCTGGAACGACTGCGGGAGCTTTTCGAGATGCCAGTGCAAGAAGTGCTAAAAGACTTTCTCGGAGAAACTTCAGCTGAATAGCTCGTTTTACTAAAGTAAATGCAAATTTAACCATTTGGTCACTTCACCGACTAGTTTAAAAACGCCTTAAGACTCATTAAAATAAGACCTTGAAACAGTGATTGCCCTTGACTATGAAGCTACATCGCATGCAACTTCCGAGAGAAGTCATTGTGGGAAACGAAACCTTAGAACTTGTATGGGATATCTGCAAAAAACTTGGCTTTTTGGAATCCGCCTTTGCGGTGACAGGTCCTCTCACGCGTTCCATCGCAGGTCAAAAAATCATTGATCTACTCGATGACGCAAGAATGAATGTTGACCAAATAATCGTGAACTCTTCCACCATGAAAGATGTTGAGCTGGTTGAAGGAAGAATACGTGAGTTAAAACCGCAGGTGGTTCTTGGAGTCGGCGGCGGCACCAAAATCGACATAGCAAAACTTAGCTCTGCACGTCAAAACATTCCGTTCATAAGCATACCGACCGCCGCCTCTCACGATGGAATTGCAAGCCCCTTCGTGTCAGTTAAAGGGCTAACCAAACCTTACTCTGAAGTGGCGCAGTCTCCTATGGCCATCATTGCAGATACTAGCATCATCACTCAGGCACCGCATCGTTTCACAGCAAGCGGATGCGGAGACGCGATATCTAAATTCACAGCGGTCCGTGACTGGAAACTAGCCAACAGTGTAAAAAACGAGTATTATGGTGAATATGCTGCAAGTTTAGCGTTGATGGGCGCAAAGCTGATTGCAAAAAATGCAAGTATAATGGAACGTAGGATTGAAGAGGGAGTTCGAGTTCTCTTGGAAGCGTTGATAAGTTGTGGCGTCGCCATGAGTATCGCGGGAAGCAGTAGACCTTGCAGTGGCTCTGAACATCTGTTTAGTCATGCCCTTGATCTTATCGCCTCAAAACCAGGCTTGCATGGGGAACAGTGTGGTGTAGGGACAATAATGATGGCGTACCTTTATAAAATGAATTGGAAGCGCATCAAAGAGACGTTGGAAAAAGTGGGTGCTCCCACCACTGCTGCAGAGCTTGGAATAGAACCAAAGTATATTATAGAGGCTTTAGTGCGAGCTCGTGTAATTCGTCCTGAGCGGTATACGATTTTAGAAGAAAAAAGATTGGGTTATGATTCTGCTGAGAAAATTGCAAAGGCTACGGGTGTGATAGGCTAGATTAGATGTGGTGTTGACTCGAAGAAAGCCTGTGGTTACCTGTGTCGGTGTCAGGCAACGTGAAATCTTGTCGTCATCAAGACTTTGTGACACTGGCTTCCTTCTTCTTAAACGATTCAATGAACTTTACCGTTGTTGTCTCTGGGAAAAACCTTTGTGTGTCGGTAGCGATTCCTCTTTTCGCAAGCTGTAGCCCTTCTACATAAAGTGCTTCCTCAGGCACGTTTATCACTACGCCCGTTTTTCCTATTTTCACATGAAACATTTTCAAGTCTACCGAAGGTATCCTTCGATGGATAAGAGCAGCGATTTTTTCCGCTTTTGTCTCAAGCTTTTTCTCAACTGTAACGTCGTAAACCAAGGTTTTGCCGGCTAAGGGAGGGTTATAATCCAGTTGAACTCTTCCAGATCCCATGGTTCTTATGGTGGCGAGTTTTCCGTCAATCTCGAGGCGCATTCCCATCTTAGGCGTGATTCCGCGGGAGATTAGTCTCCGAAGGGCGACCATTTTGACTTTCTCTGGGTCTCGTGGTCCAAACGCCTTTTCCGGAGGTATCTCAGCAGAAGAAGCTTTCTTCAGTTTGAACTTTAGTAGACTCTCATCTAAGGCCTTTAACACCCATCCTTCTCCGACAACGATTAGTCTTGATTCATAGATTTCGCCCTCTTTGTACAGTTTTTCCTTTTTCGCTACGTCCTCGAAGGTTGTGTCAAAGACTTCTCCTGTTTCTTTAACTCTACCTACATAGTTGATGATGATGAAGTCGCTCTTTTTGATGGCCGTTTTCTTCCTCGCAGGACACATGTTAAGTAACCGAAACGTATAACAAAGTCTCTGCTTTTTGACTTTTTCGGTTGTGTTATTCAGAGTTTTTGATATTTTTGGTGTTTGTCAATTCTTATGCAGTTGTTGAGTTGTTAGCTTGCATGCATGAGAAAAGGTGTAGCTAAGTCTATAGGAGTCTTACGGTAAGATCGCAGAAAATTGAGGGGTTTTGCATGCACGCGTTAGTTTTAGAGGTTAGCAACATTGGCATAACATAAAACTCTCGGTCATAAACTCTAAAATGCGTGCATGCCTGTTCTGTATGCATGCAAAAGTGCCGAGAATGAACCCGATATTGGGGTTCATCCGGATAGTCCGGCGTCGAGAGAGAGAACGAAAAGTTGATAAAGTGAAGGCCAAAATTTGATCAATTGATTAAACCATTAGAGAAGCATACAACAAGGCTTGTAGCTGAGTTAGCATGCAAAGGGATGTGGCAAAAATGAGTGAATACGAGAAAGTGAACTTATTGCCTATTGTGGTCTTTACTGCGGAGACTGCTTTGGCTACAAATGAAAGGTTGCTGTTTCAACTGGATTTTTCTATCTTAAGGATGTTTTTTGATATGGTGGAGGGGCTTTGGATATGGTGAAGGTTAAGATGAAACATATTAAAGTAACGCTAATTGTTAACAAGATTTGGGTGTTTGTGTTCCAGAAACCAAAAATTTGATGAAAAATCATCCAAGTCCATTGGCCTTCAGGAAAGCCTCGGTTCCATACTATAAAAAAGATTAAATCCTGTCCGGATGAAAGCACAAAACCTTCTAAGACAAAGAATAATTTCCGGTCCCGTGTCCAAAGGTATAGAAGCAAGAGTATTAGCTGATAGCTTAATGCGTATTGGAGAGTGTATTCTTGATACCACTCATAAGAAAACTGCAAACCATGCTCATACAGTGTTTCGTTAACCAGAAAATCGAGTTTGGTGAGAATCAATACTGCGAAAAGGAAAAGGATTAAGGATTTCATTCTGTTGGTATTTTTGCCTGCACTGGTTTTCAATTGTTCGTCCACGCCAAGCTCATTTATGGAAAAAGCAGAAGGCGCTCTAAAAGTGAGATTTCAGGTCAAGAGATATTGTGCAAACTGAAATACATCCGCTTGTCAAGTCTAGGTCTGGGTCTTTGGTCAAAGGAACGCGTGGACGCAGAAATTGTATGAACAATTGCTGAAGAGAAGATGAGAAATCCTCAAGTTAAAAACAGAAACGTAGACTTTGATGCCAATTTCTTTTCTACACGAAAGAGGAATTGGATTACATCTTTTTCTGCAAACCGTTCACAATAACAAAATTTCAATAAAGCGTACGACTTTTTTGGTAAGTTCAACAAGCCTAAATCTGCTAGCTAGCGCACGCTAAAAATTACTTTGAATCTTAAGATGTGTATTTTCCATTCATATCTGGATTTCATAAATGAAATATTATCTAAGCCGAAATTGGATTCTGACAGCTAGCTCTTCAAGGACGCAAACAGAAGGAAACGAGTTCGATGGCCAAGTTACCAAAGTTGGTTGTGCTCAGGAGTTTCGGAAGGCTAACTAGCCTCAGAATGAATGGACTGGCTGCTATAAGGTCGATGGCCATTCGACGGCGTGTTTGGTTTAGGGTTTTGAATAGGCTTGAGCGAGGGCTAATGAATTTGACATTAAAAGTGACGACTGAGGTACGCAGCAAAGTCTTGGCTAAGGCAGTTTATTCGATAGTGATGAGGTTGCTTGAGGCTTTGGAAAGCAGGGTTGATTTGACGATGCGGCGAATTGGGGCTCCCCTTGCGAAGAAATTAAGCCTAATGGCCCAAAAATGGGGTAACAGCTCTGCTGGAATTTGGTCATCCGATATATCCTTTGTCAGGTTTTTGGCAGTGATGCATTTGAATAGTCCCAAAGTCTTCGCACCGTGACTTAACTTCAAAAGGCTAATTGCAGTGCTGAGCTTAATATACACGGCATTGATTTGCTTATTGTTCTTTGTTTACGCTTGGTCGGTGTATAGCTTACCCATATTGGTTGCTGGCATTAAATATCCGCGGAGACGTAAACGCAAATCCAGCGGAACATGTCGGAAAGGGAAGAGTTTACCCATTTATTCGATAATCGTGCCTGTAAAAAATGAAGAGAAGGTTGTAGGTCGATTATTGGATGCACTCTCGCAGCTGAAGTATCCGACGGATAGAAAGGAAATAATTGTAGTTGAGGATGGATCAACTGACAGAACTGTAGATATTTGCGTAGAATACGCAAGAAGACGTAATGTTAACATGAAGATTTTGCGGAAGCCATTTTCTAATGGCAAGCCTTCAGCCTTGAATTATGGAATTGGATTTGCGAATGGTGAAATTATTGGATTTTTTGATGCGGACAACGTTCCTGCTCCTGACACGCTGCTAAATGTTAGCAAGTATTTTGAAGATCCAGAGGTAGCTGCTGTTCAAGGGACAACTTTGTCAATTAATTCTGAAGAAAACATGTTGACTAAAATCATTTCTTATGAAGAAGCTGTTTGGTGTAAAGTTTACTTAGAGGGTAAGGACGTTTTAGGCTTGTTTGTTCATTTGAAAGGAAGTTCCCAATTCATAAGGCGTGATGTTTTGGAAATGGTGAACTGTTTTGATGAAAACAGTTTGTCAGAAGATATGGAGATGTCGGTGAAGCTTACAGAAAGGGGCTACAAGATCAGGTATGCTTCTGATGTTTGTTCGTGGCAGGAAAGCCCTGCTGATTTTAGGCAGCTTCTCAGACAACGAACAAGATGGTTTAGGGGAACGATGGAAGTTGCTCTTAAATACGGTAGGTTGATGGCTAAGCTAAGCAAGAAAACCATTGACACTGAGGCGACACTCTTTGGGCCTTTCATATTAATTGCATCATTGTTGACATATCTGGCAGCATTTTATTCGTTCTTTATACCTTTTCCTTTAGATCTTCTATGGCAGATTGCGATGCAATTTGCAGCGATAATTACGACGCTTTCTTTATTTATCTGCGGTTTAGCTTTGATTTGTGCTTCTAAACCGAGGAAGGTAACAAATCTGTTGTGGCTTCCATTCATTTACTTTTACTGGAGTTCACAAGCGTTCATTGCGTTGTATGCAATGTTGCTTTTTCTCTTCCGCAGACCACGAAAATGGTTAAAAACCGAAAAAAAAGGTACGATTACTGCTTTCTGATGAGGAAATAACTTATGTATCCTAAATTTTCCTCACTGTCTTGCTTTAGCAATGTTGATCCAAGGGTTTTTGTTGTGCTATCTTTTTTTGTGCCATCATTCGTACGGGTTTTGCCTGAAGTTCTTATGGGAAAGTACATTGTCGGATTTGACACTATTAGTTATTACATTCCAGTTGCGCTGAGATGGGTTAATGACGGAGTTGGTTTTTTTGAGTTTATTGCTTGTGCGCCGTTGTTCTATGTTTTGCTTGTGCAGTTAGGTTTCCTTGGCGTTCCGTTTGCTATTTCGCTTAAGATTTTGCCTCCTATTTTGCTTGGTTGTCTTGGGCTCGTGGTTTTTGTATATGCGAGGAAAGTGTTAGCTTGGTCAAGTGAGAAGAGCTTGGGTGTCTCGTGTTTGGCCACTTTATACTTTGTTGCTTTGAGAATTTCGTGGGATATGCTTAGGAACGAGTTGGGCTTGATCCTTCTTTTCGTTTTTCTAATCCTGCTGCATATAAACTTGATAAATGACAGGTGGAAGCACCGTTTTCTGCTATTGCCTGTAATGCTTTTGGTGGTTCTGTCGCATCAGCTTGTGGCTGTGATTATGTTCGCGGTGATTTTTGCGTGGGTTCTAAGAAAAATGGTTGCTAATGAACATGGTGTTGCGAAAAGGCTTGTTCTGTGTTCTTTGCCTGCGGCTTTACTTTTCGCCTTGACGGTATATGCCAGTTTTGTGATTTCTCTGGATCTCTCGGTGCTTAGCGGTTTTCCTGGCAGGGATTCTGGAGGATGGTTTTCTCTGTTTGGGTTTTCGTCTTACTTGGACATGGTGGCATGTATGTTGGGTTTTTTTGTTTATTGTTATTTGCCTTTATTGCCGTTTATGCTGGTCGGGATTAGACAGTTTAAGAACGTGGAGCTTAGGGGCTGGTTTTGTTGGTGTTTGGTTGGGGCGTTGTCTTCGTTTTCCAGTCCTTATACATTTCTTCTCGGTGGTTATCGGTGGACTTTAATGCTTGTTTTTCCGGTGGCTTTCTTTGTTGTTGAGGGATTGGGGCGGCTTAATTCTACGTCGTGGAGGCTAGTTTTTAGTGGGGTTCTGATTTTGTTGAGTTTTAGCTTTGCTTTGTTGCCTGTTAATGTAGCTTTTCCTTATTTCAGATTTTTTCCGTACCACGTTCCTTCTTCGATGTTGCAGAATAGTGTGCCATTGTCTGATTGCGATGATGTTGTCGATGCTTTATCGTGGGTTGGGAACAAAGTAGGAACTAATGGGGTTTTGCTTGTTCATGATACTTTTCATGGGTGGGCACTTATGTTCCTAGATAGGGAAAAGGTTGCGTGTTATGGTTATGGGGATCCTGAGGAAACGGCACGGAAAATGTTTGGAGATGGATATAATCGGTTATACGTGGTTTGGTGGGTTCCTGGTGAAGGCTGGCATGGCGTTTCGATGTTGCCATCTTGTTTTGTAGAGGTTTTTCGCAGCAATCGGATTGCCGTCTATGAGTACAATTCTGCAGTTTAGAGAATGAAAGACTCATTTCTGGCGTTTTTAATCAGGGTTAAACATTTTCTTAGAGAGAATCTTGGCGCTCCTTTCATTTTGGGTTTTCAGGTGTTGTTGGCGGTTTGTGCTGTTTTGTTGGTTTTTGGGTTTTCTTTCTTGGCTGAGGGTGTTGCCGTGACAGCGTATTTTTTGCTTGTTGTTGGAGCTGTTTTGCAGTTGATTTGTTTTGTGGGGGATTCAGGTGAAGGGGAAGTTGATGAGTGAACCTATGATTTCGTTTGTCTTGCCTACATTCAATGAGGGTGAGTTCATTGAGGGTGTTTTGGAGAAGTTAGATTCCACTGTTAATGGTCATGGCTTAAGGTATGAGGTTGTTGTGGTTGATGATGGAAGCTTTGACGATACTCGCTTGAGAGCTTTGAGGTATGCTGCTAAGAATGGTCATGTTAGAGTTGTTGGTTACGATAGGAATGTTGGGAAGGGGTTTGCTGTTAAGACTGGTTTCTGGAAGGCTGTTGGGGATGCTGTTGTTTTTTTTGATGGTGACTTAGATATTGATGTTGGGCAGGTTAAGCGTTATGTTGATGCTTTGAAGGGTGGGGATATTGTGGTGGGTTCTAAGTGGCATCCTGATTCTGTTGTTGAAGTGTCTTTTGTCCGGAGGTTTTTAAGTCATGGTTTTAATGTTTTGGTTAGGTTGTTGACCGGGGTTAAGGTTGGTGACACTCAGGTTGGGATTAAGGCTGTTAGGCGGAAGGCTTTTGTTGATGTTTTCAGGGGTTTTAGCGTTAAGCGTTATGCTTTTGATGTCGAGTTGTTGGTTTTGGCTAGGGTCTTTGGTTTGAGAGTTGTTGAGCTGCCTGTTAAGTTGAAACTTAATAAGTCGTTTAGTTCTAGGCAGGTTTGGCGTATGTTTCTGGATTTGCTCGGCATAGCCTACAGACTTAGGGTTAAGAAGTGGTATCAGCGTGGAGTCTCTTAGGATTCTAGTTTTCAATTGGCGTTGTTGGCTTAATCCCGCTATGGGTGGAGCTGAGGTTTTTACTTATGAGAATATTAAAAGGTGGGTTAGAGCTGGGCATGAGGTTACTTTGTTTGCCTCGGAGTTTCCGAATTGTAAGCGGGAAGAGGTAGTGGATGGGGTTAGGATTGTTAGGGCTGGTGGGAAGTACTTGGTTTATTGGAAGGCTAAAAATTTTTATAGTAAGCATTTTTCGAAAGAGGACTACGATATTGTCGTTGATGAGATTAACACGAGGCCTTTTCTTACGCCAAAGTTTGTGAATAATGGGGAGAAAATAATTGCTTTAATTCATCAGTTGGCTAGTGAATACTGGTTTTATGAAACTCCTTTTCCTGTAAGCTACATCGGCTATTACTACCTTGAGAAGAAGTGGTTGAAGAATTACGTTGGTGTTCCTACAGTTACGGTCTCTGAGAGTACGAGGCAGGATTTGTTGGGTCTTGGTTTTAGGCGTGTTTTTGTTGTTTCTCAAGGGTTGAGTGCTGAGCCTTTAGAAAGCGTTCCAGAGAAAGAGTCTTATCCTGTTGTTTTGTTTGTTGGGCGTTTGAAGCGTGCTAAGCGTCCTGATCATGCTTTGATGGCTTTTAGGTTTGTTAAGGAACGGTTTCCTAGGGCTGAGTTGTGGGTTGTTGGTGATGGTTATTTTAGGCATAAGTTGGAGCGTACGGGTTTTGGTGGTGTTCGGTTTTTTGATAGGGTTTCTGAAGTGGCTAAGTATGAACTGTTGAGGCGTGGGTGGGTTTTGGTGCATCCTAGTGTTCGGGAGGGTTTTGGTTTGAACGTTGTTGAGGCTGCTGCTTTTGGTGTTCCTACGGTAGCGTATGATGTTGCTGGTTTGCGTGACAGTGTCCGTGATGGTGTTACTGGCGTTTTGGTTGAGGGTGGAAACATGAAGGGGTTGGCTGATGCTGTGACTAGGGTTTTGGAGGATAAAGAATTGAGGCTTAAGCTAAGCAAGAACGCTTTGGAGTATGCGAAACAGTTTTGTTGGGATAGGAGTGCGGATGAGTTTTTGGAGGTTTTGAGGTGGAGTGTTAATGAAAGATAGCTTTTTTCAGAATTATTCAAGAAAACATGTGCATTTTTATGGCGAGGCAGTTTCTACTCTCCTCGAGTTAGGGTTAGCTCTAGTGTGTAGAGTTATCAAAAAACCAAGTGTAGTTGATTTAGGATGCGGTGACGGTAGGCTTATCTTCGCTTTGTGTGAAAAGGGGCTTTTAAAGAACGCTGGTGAAATTGTAGGTGTGGATATTTCTGAGAGTAGGATAGAACATTTAACAAGGGAAATACCGTTTGTTAAAGGTATAATTTCGGATGCTTTGAACGTTAAAGAATTATCGGATTCTTCTTTTGATTTCGTTATTTGCTCGCAATTAGTTGAACATGTTAAAAATGATGATGGTTTACTACTTGAAATTAAACGCCTAGTGAAAAGACGAGGGTTAGTGTATATATCTTCAGTGATTAAGAAGCAGTATGGTGTGTATCCCTATTTTAAGAATGGTTCGTTTAGGCTGGACCCCACGCATGTTAGGGAATATTCGTCAGCAGATGAATTCGTGGGTTTAATTACGAGCAAGGGTTTTGAGGTTATCGAAGTAGAAACTCGTCAGGTCATGTTTCCGCTTTTGGATTTGGTTATACGGTTGTTCTTTAAAATTGGACTTTTAGAACCGTATGTAAGATTCTATCAGCAACACGAGATGTTTAGTAAGATTAGAAGGTTGCGAATGCCTGTAGTGGGTTATGGAATCATAGAAGTTTTGGCGAGGAAAATTGAGTAAACCTTTGGTTTCCGTCGTTGTTCCGACTTTTAATTCTGAGAGGTTTTTAGAGGAGTGTTTGAGGTCTGTTAGGGCACAGACCTATCCAAATATTGAGGTTGTCATTGTGGACAATTATTCAACTGACAGAACAAGAGAAATCACACAAAAGTATGGGGCGAGGGTTGTCTTTTGTAAGGGTATCAGGTCTAAGGATAGGAATGTTGGGGCTGGCTTGGCGAAAGGAGAGTTTATTTTGTCTGTAGATTCAGATATGGAGTTGACGCCTAGTGTTGTTAGTGAGTGCGTTGCCAGGGCGGAAAGTGGTTTTGAGGCCGTAATTATTCCGGAGGTTTCTGTTGGTGAAGGTTTTTGGACTAGATGCAAGGCACTGGAGAAAAATTGTTATGTAGGAGATGATTTGATTGAAGCCGCAAGATTTTTCAAGAAAGTGGTTTTCGAGAGCGTCGGGGGCTATGACCCTCAGCTAGAGGCTGGTGAAGATTGGGATTTGAATCAGCGAGTAAGACGTAGCGGCTTCAGAATTGGAAGGATTAATGCATGCATTAGGCATCATGAAGGAAGGCTCAGGTTACGAGAGACTGTGTTAAAGAAACAATACTATGGAAGAACACTGAAGTGTTATCGAATGAAGAACCTTAGAGAAGCAAAACAGCAATTAACACTGATTAGACCCGCTTTCATAAAAAATCGTAGAAAATTGGCGAAAGATCCAATTCATGCCTTAGGCATGTTCGTCATGAAGGTTTGCGAATTTACAGCAGCACGGTTGGTTTTTAGCAACTATGAAAATCAGACTGGAAGAAGAAAAGAATGAATGTACTCTTTATTATGAATGGGATAGGCTCGGTAGACGATCTTCCTGGTATAAGTGGGGGAGATGTGAGATGGATTGAAGTCGCAAAATCTTGGCGGAAGGGAGGCGACGATATACACGTTTTCACTCCAGAGGCGGGGAAGAGATTATGTGAGAGGCTGGGACTTGAAGCCACTTTTCACATTTTTCACGCGCCAAATGAATATTCGCTGAAGACATACTTATGGAGATTCTTGAGATCAACATCCCTTCCTACGACTTTAATGAATTATGAGGGAATAATATACTCAACTACCGAACATTTCTATGATGTTTCACCTGCGCTTAAAATTAAGAAAAAGAATAAAAAAAACACTTGGGTAGCGGTAGTTCACTGGTTGGCGCCATTAAAGAGGAAAGGCACCAGCTGGTTGAATAGCATTTTGTTTTTTGTAAACCAACAGATGGGCTTTCATCTCATCAAGAATGGAGCAAATCTTATCCTTGCGGTTTCAGAGAACACAGCGGAACATGTGAAAAAAATAGGAGTTCCGCCAGAGAAGATTTTCTCAGTGGAGGCTGGTGTCGACTACTCAAAAATAAGGGAAATTGTGGCTGAAGCTCAAATCAAGAAGTATGACGCCCTTTTTATGAAGAGGTTCGATGGGACAAAAGGCGTTTTTGACATCATAGAAATCTGGAAAGAAGTTACCAGAACTGAACAAGATGCGAAACTTGGGATGGTAGGATTAGGAACCAAACAGGTAATGGCTAAACTTAAGAGAATGGTTGAAACGTATGGCATTAAGAAAAACGTAGATTTCTTAGGCCCAATCTACGATTTCAATACTAAGATTTCAATTCTCGCGAGCAGCAAACTTTTTGTTCTGCCCAGTTACGAGGAAAACTGGGCAATCGTTATTGGAGAGGCTATGGCGGCTGGGGTGCCTGTTTTGTGTTACAATATACCAGAGATTCGTACAATTTGGAAGGACAAGATAGTTTGGGTGCCAAAAGGCGACAAGAAAACGTTCGCTGACAAGATAATAGAATTATTCAATGACGAACACTCGAGAAACGAGTTGTCTCAGATGGGGATGCGGTTCGTAAAAAGATATGATTGGCACGAGATTGCAGAAAAAGAAATCAACATAATTACCAACTCAGCAGAAAACCGCAAAATCATAAACAAATAGATAAAGAGACCTAACAGAGCTTTGAAGAAAAATCTGAAAAATCATTGGGAGCCTTCTTGGAGGCAAACGACGAGAGACAATTTTCTACAACGCTTCTCTAACTATTTTGCAAGAAAAAGGAACCGAGGTCTGTTGGCGAATGTACGCTGATCTCTTAAGTGAGTGTACGTTCAACTCAAACCCGAGAATTCTGGAGCTCGGGGCGGTCTCCGGAAATATGACGCTTCGAATACTCAAGAAAATCGGTGGCACAGTAACTCTGGTCGATTATTCTGCGGAAGCCTTTCTTGCAGCTAAGCAGAATGCACTTGGAGAGGATTAGTGGACAGCATATCCTTCATTCAAGACGAGTTTTCAACTTTATTCCACAGGAAAGCTATGATTTGGTTCATAGCGGAGGATTGATTGAGCATTTTTCCATGCCCTCTTATACAAGAGCTTGTGAGGAGACATGTTAAGTGCGCAAATGCACGCGGCTACGTTATTCTCATGGTCCCGGCGCCCATTTGGTAGTACAAAGCAATGCGAAGGTTCCCAGAAACTGTTCACTGGTGGTCAAGGGATTTTTACGTGCCTTTGAATAAAGAGAAATTGGAGAATATCGTGGAGAAGAATTGTCTTGAAGTAGTAGAATCCATACAGTCTAACAGTCTAGCACGCGCTTCCGCTATAACGAATGTTCCGCGAATAACTCACTTAACAAGCGCTTGGAATTGCAAGCTCGAAAGATTTGATAAGGGAAACATGTATGTCTAACTTTTTCGGATCTTCCCCAAATATTCGGTGGATATGTCTGTCCTTCGTTTTGTATTTCTTTGTGGCGCTTTTTGTGGCTAGAGGAATTTTGTCAAGCTCTGGAACTGTAGGTTTGTTTCACGATTGGTCTATTGGGCCCTTCCCTGAAATGATAGCCAAATATTCCTATGATGGTTTGCAGCTGTACGACGCAAATTTGGGAAACAAGGTATATCCCTCTGATTGGTTGTTTCGCATCTTACTGGTTCCTTTTGCTTTTTTGGGTGGCGAAATAGTCTCTAAGGGAATGTTAATCTTTTTCATCACGTTGAGCGGCTTCTTCATGTTCTATTTTGGAAAGACACTGAAACTGAGCTATTTTTCGTCGCTGATAGGTGGTTTGATTTACGTCTTCTCTCCAATAGTCTTCACCAAAGCAGTGGCAGGTTATGTCTATTACCTACTCGGCTACGCTCTAACCCCATTCTTGCTGGTAGTCTTCTTCAAGGCACAAAGAAACAAAGAAAAACGCCTAACGTACTCCATCATTTCTGGTCTAATCTTCGGCCTAATAGGCACTCAAATCCAATTCTTCATAATGGGCTTCACAATCCTTCTGACACTAGTTCTGATAGACTACCGAAACCTGAAGAACGGTCTAATCGTCCTTACATCGACGACGGTAATCGGTTCAGTCTTGCATTTCCCATGGATACTGCCACTAATTCTAACCCCATCTACAACATCTCCCTCCACACAAACCTTTCTAGCCTATCACGAAATAACATCCTGCTCCACAATTTTGGAAAGCATCAGAGTCGTAGGATACAAAATACAGCCCTACAGCTATACTCAACTAATTTCACAAGGCATTGTACCAAGCTGGATTTTCTACACAAACTTTCTGATGCCCATTATTGCCTCTCTCGCGTTGCTTTTGAAGAGAAATAGGTATACTATAGGATTTGGCGCTATGGTAGGTCTCGGCGTCTTCCTCTTGAAGGGCATAAATCCGCCGCTTGAGGACCTCTTCATCGTAGCCTTCCAATACACACCGTTGGTCATTTTCAGAGAACTCTGGCACGTCGCCTTCCTTGCGTTCTTCTCTTACACGATCCTAACGTCAATATGCTTACACGAAATAACCAAGAGAACAAAACTGAAAACCGGCCACATAAGGAATTATGCATTGGCAGTTGGTTTAGCCGTAATTATAGTTGTCTCTAATGGCTATCCGTTGTTTCTAGGAAACTTTGCTGGTTACATACAAACTTATTCTTTGAGCGAAGATTACCGTAACCTCTTTCAAAGCTTCCAAAAAGACCAAAACCAGTACCGGGTCCTCTGGCTACCCGCAATCATGCCAATGAAATACGACAATAAATCGCTCTTCGGTGTGGATCCATTAATCTCATTTTCACCTAAACCTACGTTTCCACAACACATTATCCCCCAATATCCGCTCTCCACGCTGACCATGTTCCTAGTGTCAACAATTCAAGAAAACAAAACTCAACAATTCGGCAACATAATAAGCCCCTTTGCTACAAAATACATAATCCTAAGAAATGACTTCTCATCCAAGTACCCATTTTATGTTCCATTAGGTCTTTATCCTGGTCTCCGTGAAAAATGGGAGCCCAATGTGACAAGCAACTTCATACGAAATCAACAAGACCTTCAGCTTAAAGACGAAACACCAAGCTTTAGACTGTACCAAAACACGAACCCATCAGATTTCATTTACATGCCCACTACGATAATATACGGAACTAAAGATCTGTCCACACTGGTAAACCTCGCAAAAATCTCAAATCTAAGCGACATCATCTACTTAACCGACATAACTCAACTTGAAACAAGGAATCCGCTTTTTCTAGTCAAAGATGATGGCTTTGACTTAATACCAATAATAACAGGAGTGAAAATAGA
Source organism: Candidatus Bathyarchaeota archaeon (assembly GCA_029883255.1). Next base: position 16,549 of record JAOUJL010000008.1, read on the forward strand.
CCCCGGAAACTATGCCACAGAATTGGATGCTGAAAAAGGCTGGATAAACAGCAAGTATTGGTTCTGGTATAATTACCTATTCGCATCAACCATCAACAACGGGGCATTCTCGAAAACTGAAAGCCAACTAACCATACCCATCAAAACAAAAGGTCGCTCTGAGATATGGGCAAAAGTCCTCAAATGGCCAAAGGGAGGAAGACTGAGATTCCAATTGGACGATGAAAGAGATGTCACCATGATTACCTCGTCTAGTGCCTTCTGTCTTCAATGGATAAAACTATTCGAAGAGAATTCAAACTACACACACATCTTAACAGTCTCCAATCTAAAAGGAGAAAACTACATTGACGAACTCTTGGTGTTAAATAAGGAGGAAATAGAGGAATCAGAGTCAAGTCTCGAGGATGTAAAAATAATCTATCTGATAGAGCCCCAAAGCTTTGAAAGAAATCTGTTGAGGAATCCCTCCTTTGAAGAAGCGACAGAAGATGCTGCACTAATCAATTGGACACCCGCAGAAGAAGGTTTTCAGGCAACACTTGACAACCAAACAAAATACCAAGGGGAGGTCAGTCTTCGAGTTACAACATCACTAAACTCTTCCTGGAGATGGAGCTGGATAAGAAGCTCACCTATCAAACCAGTTGCGGGCAAATACCAAGTAGTAACTCACATGAAACAGGAAAATGCCGAACAAAGTCACATAGTCATAGAAGGATTCAATCAAACTGAGAATGCTTGGATTCAGCTTAGCCAAGTGCCTGCTGGACAAGATGGTTCCTCAGATTGGAAAAGCTACGAGACCAACTTGGAATTGACTCCTGACATAACAATGCTGAGAATGGCTCTAAATGCTGGGTGGGTGCTAGACGACACAGATGGAGATGCAACCACATGGTTCGACGACCTCTTAATAGTTCCTCAACTACATGAATGTTCAAACGATGTCATCATCGCTCAAAACACAAGTATTACAAGAGATTTCGAATTCCTTAAAGAAGGTGAGTACAGAATCTCTGTAGAGGTTTCGGGCAAGGCTGCAATAACAATCGCCAATCAAACTAATTACGCCAACTCGACCCAACAAAGCATAGTTGATGTTGGTTCAGTAATCATTGAAAAAGGGCTTCAAAAAATCAAAATAGAAGCGCTAGAAGATACCTACCTTGGTAGCTTATGGATCTACTCGAATGTGGAAAATCGCTCTCTAAGAGAGACCATTGCACCCAGACAAGAAGTAATAACAACGCTAGAATATGCACAAGAAAAACCGACTTCTTGGGTAGCCACAATAAATGCATCCGAGCCTTTTCTGTTAGCTTTTGCAGCTCCTTACGACCAGCAATGGCGTGCCTGCACCGATTTAAAGGAATACAAACCCTTTGCATCATTTTCATTTATAAACATCTTTTGGATCAACGAAACTGGATTGTTGCAAATAAGAATAGAATATAAACCTCAAAAACTATTTTACATTGGCACAATAATTACTCTAGTCATTTGCACCATGTGCTTTTCTGTTCTCTTCTATGATAAAGTGAGATTTAGGATCAGAAAACACGCAGAAACGTTAGCGCTTCACCAAATCAAACAGCTTCAGGTTCAACAATCAATAATGTACAAGTCTCGGTGGGTTTAGTGAACAAAATATTGTTAGGGTGCTCTGTATGATCCTACAAAGACTGTGTCGGCCCCTTTCATAAGGCTGAAAACGCGAGTAGGCTCAAGGCATATTCAGAAGTTTTCAAGGCAGCCGAAATTAACTCCCCCTTCTACGAATACCCTTCAAATGGCACGGTCATGGGCTGACTCAAGTACATTAGCACAACGCTGGTGATATCCCCCGAAACCCCCATTTTTGGAATCTGTTCGAAAACATAGAACAGCTTGTTCTAAAGCCTAGCTTTAAGAGTAGCCAAAGTCTATGGAAAAATTGGGAATGAAATATGAATTCACTAAATAGAGTAAGATCGGGGTTCTTGAGGTTTGCAGGCTACTTAATTCCTCTTGTTCAATCACTGCCGTCTCTCGGAGTCTGGGCGGGTTTGATGACTCTTCCATTCGCTAGTTATTTAATCCTGACTTTCACAAATCTTCCAGTCAACCTTCCAAGAGCCTTGTCTGAATTCTTTGCCCCCTCCCCCATCCTTGTTTTAGAAAGAGCATTCATCATTATTGGTCTCTTAATCCTTGTTTACTCCGTAGTTTATCTGAGGGTAAATAGAAAGGAAGGATTGGTTACTTCAGGACCTTACCGATTGGCCAGACATCCCCAGTATTTGGGAATGATCTTCTCAACCCTTGGTTTAACGAGCTGGAGCGTCTGGATCCTAAACAACACTTTCGGCATTGGATTTCTGAGTCCATCGCAAACTATAGGTGTGTGGTTCGTTGAACTGCTCGCTTACATTTTCCTAGCGCACATAGAAGAATTATTCTTATCTAGAAATTATGGAGAAACCTTTGAGAATTACAAGAGCCAAGTGCCTCTCCTTATACCTTTTTTCAAGACCAATAGAAACTATCTTGATGTTCTTGTTTCCATCTTAATTCCAGCCGTTCTTCTATTCATTCTCATCAATGTCCAGATTTGATCACGTGATATCTTCCGCAAAACCCCATTTCTGGGACGGTTGTATAAGATCTTATTTTTCTTCTTCAAACTAGGTGAATGCACACAAGGCATACAGATAATAAATGATATTGATTCTGGCAATATGTCCAATGGAAAGGATGATAGGGTTTCTATGTCGCGCTTTTTTTCTTATTAATGATGTTACAGATTTTTTGAGGATTATTTGAAGAAAAGGCGAATGGTCTTCCTTTCCGTGGAATTATTTTCACCGCATTACCAAATGATGTTGTGTAAGCCCACGAGCCATCAACACCATATCTAACGCCAACGCCGCCATATCTTCCAAAAGATGCTTTAATCGGTTCACACGAGACTATATCCTCTAATCGAACAACCCTCCGATTAAAAACGCCATAGCTAACGGAGAGACCTTTGTTGTCCAATTGTATTTTTATTCCTCGATAATTCCAAAATAAGAGCAACAAAAATAGTGTTACTGATGCTGAGAGGATAATCCAAAAAGGATTTTGGAAAGCTGTGCCAGTAATGATTGTTATTGATAATACGCATAAGACGAGTATGATGACAAATGTTACAATGGTTTTTACGAATAAGCCAACTGGAACCCACTCTCTATGAATGACTTGTCTCATATTATCACAATTGTGATGTAACCACAGGTCTGAGATTAACGTTTTTGAACAGTTCACTATTTAAACATGAAATGAATCAAAGCATGCATGAATTTTTATGTGTACGCCACTTAAGGAACCCAGAGTTGCGGGAGGAAAAGACGGGCTGGGCCAGCAATGGTCAAAATGCATGAAAGCAAAAAATGATAATACCTGAAACCGTGACATTTGACTGTTTGCAATGAATTCGTCCAATGGCGCTTGAAAATTCATGCTTTCTTAAGTTGATTTGCTATTTTTCTTCCGAAATTTTTGCATTTAGGAAGCTCCCCATCTACGATGGGGCCCTTCATCGCTCCAACCCTTATTGATAAGCCAGAGGCTATCAGCTTAAGACCAGGAGCCTTTTCGCCTATTCTCTTCTCCATTTTCTTCACAACCTTCTCGAAGTCTCCTCTCAGATAGGTGTCGAAAACAGCAACCCATTTCGCCTTCAAATCAATTCTACCAAGTTTATCAATAAACTTCTTGATGCCACGAGCAGGCTGACCCATATGATTTGGCGACCCTACCAATATCGCCTCAGAATCGGCCACCTTTTGAAGATCAACCTCCTCAATATCACTGATAGCAATCTCTATTCCCCCAACTTCTCCTATTCCCTCTGCGATCTCTTCCGCTACAAGCTTTGTGTTACCATGCTTTGTGTCATAGACAACAAAAACCTTTACCATTCCGTTCACCATTCACCATATCTCTTCTCCAGTTCTTATGACTTGTGGGAGAAAACTGCTAACTGTTAAGCAGATACAACCCTATCCAGGGCTGATTTAGTTTCTTTCCAAGCTGCCATTCTCTTAATAACCGGTACACCATTGATCGACACTCCTCTGGCTATACCGAATTCTTCAATAGCCTCTCTACCATCTGTGTTAATCGCTCTGACTGTAATATCAGAATCCTTAACATTTCTGCTGATCTCGTCTGCCATCCATCCACACCAAGGACACTGACTATTGCAAAATACATCAACTATTGTCTTTCGTTTCGTCTCAGCTCTTCGTCTTTTGGGAGTTAAAAGCCTTGGTGGCATGTGTGCTCCTAGGTCTAGATGGAGCAGAACACGAGTTTCATCTCTTGAGACCTCTCTGAATCCAAATTTCTTGAAGAAGCTTGCTGGCATGTAGTCAAAATCGCCAAACCACTTGTCATTTTCGTAGGCCAATACACTAGCTCCACCCGCCTTGCTGGCATCATCAAGAAAACGTTGCATAAGCCCTTTTCCTATACCTACTTTCCAAAGGCGTGGCAGAACCCAAATGCAGTCAATTAGCAAAGAGTTCTCTCCCTTCACGGGCTCAGGAGCCATTTCAATCGGAAGATACTCAATCAGACCCTTCTTGCTTTTTCTTGGACCCAAAGCTACTATTATCTCTAAACCTTTTGGCATCATTTCCTTAATCCACTCGAGCCTCTTATCCATATGTTCTTTCATAGCTTCTTTCTGCTCTCTACTGACACCCCAAAGGCAGAGATAGGAAACGTATGAAAGGTCATTTGCAGTAATCTTGCGAAACTCCAATTCTCAACACACTTCCATTACGCATGCATGCACGGAAAAGATTTGTTCCTTACTATTCTTCCTATGCTTCTAAACCCTTTTATGAACTGGTTCATTCCCGAATGCTAGGAGTCGAAGTTGAATTGAGAGAATACATATGCGTGGAAGTCAAGCACCACAAGAATATTGGTAAAAAAATCGAAGAATGGCAAAAGAATGGCTGGCGTCTCCACACCTATCAAGTAACTGGCCGCGACATCTGGATAAACCACTACTTGCTATTTGAGAGGGGCGAGTGAAGCGGGACAAGCCGACTCTCAACTTTCCCATTTTTCTGATAAACGCATGCACTCACTATTCAGTGAATGGTTTGAACTCCCATTTTTCCTTATTTGAGTAGATTTGTTTGAGGATATTTGTGGCTCTTTGCTTATCTAGTGATAGTAGAAGTTTGCCTATGTGTTTGCAGAATCGTTTGCTTAAAAGCACTCTACTCCAGTCTGCACAGTCGTGTTGGAGTGCGCGGTTTCCAACGTCTACGACTATGTGGTAACCTCTTATCAGCGCTCTTATTTGGTCGTCTGTTTCCTCTTGAATCGTTAGTTCTTTGTCATCGATGCGTTGGGCCCTCTTTAGCCTAGGTTTGTCTATGAAGGCGTCGAGAAGGTTTTCGAAGGTCATCTTTTTGGGTTCGGCAAATGCTTCCAAGGTTGGCGTCTTGACTTTAGTTGGAATCTCAAGATATCTCTCTGCGGTCGCCTTAGCCTCTGCCTGTTTGGGTGTTAAGGCTCCAAGCATTTCCAAGATTTGAAGGCAGTTTTCGACTGCGTATCCATGGTAATGGTTGTTGAGGTATCCGTAGACAGTTTCCACTTTGTCGGCAACTTCTTTGACCTTTGGAACCCATGGCTTAAGCTCATCAATGCTATATCGATAGTTGTACCATGGTCTTGTTCCTCTTCCGTGCCATCTGAAATACGCTATTTTGGATGTTACATGTACTTCTGGAGGTAGCAGAGGTTCATCAACGATTGTGTACGCCACTTTGTAATTCTTGAGCAAACGCCATGTTTCATCTCTCATCCAAGATGAGTCTCTGAACTCTACGGCAAATTTTATGTTAGTTGGAAGAATCTTGAAGAAATCTTCCATCAAGTCGAGATTGAAGCCGAACCGTGGTGGAAGCTGAATTAGCATGCATCCAAGTTTACCGTTTAGATGAAGGGGTTCCATGAGCTCACAGAAGCGTTTGAGGTCGTCTTCAACGCCTTCTACTAACCTCAGCTTCTTTTCATGGGTTATCAGCTTCGGAAGTTTGGCGACGAAGATGAAGTCTGTTGGAGAGTATTTTAGCCATCCCATAGCCATGCCTTTCGACGGATAGCGGTAGAAAGTTGAGTTTATTTCAACGGTTTTGAACACTTTGGAGTAGGCTGAGAGCATGCTCTTTTCCTTTTTCTTGTAGAAGGGGCCAATCCATTCTCGGTAGCTCCAGCCTGAGGTGCCGAGTCGAATGTTATCCAACGTCTTCACCATGACTTGACTGACTCTAACGTTTGAACTACCTCGTTGAGGCTATTATACGTTTTTTCGGGGAGTTTTTGGAGTATATTTGACGCGTGGACTCGTTTGGTCTTTGTTAGATCGATAAGTTTCCATCCTTGATGGCTAATCAGCTGCTCCTTGCTGCTTGGGAATTTGGTATCCTCTTGCAGAACTTCCATAAGTGAGCCCAGGCCAGTAGACTTCGTGACCGTGGGAAATTTTCCAGTGTTCTTGTAAATTTTGAAGCGTGCAGCGTCTTTGTACATTCTGACGAAGTGGAAGCTAACGGCTACTGTTTTTTGATCTCCTTTGGAGGCTTTGTTGTCGATTTTCCTGAGCTCTTCATCTGTTGGTTGGTAAATGTTGTGATGACCCTTCCCGAAGAGTCTTGAGTATAGGATGTCAGATTCGTAGGCTGGTTCCTCGTTTCTTGAAAGGTCGACGCAATGGATCATGTTGTAATCTCGCATCGTTTCAACGAGATCTGGGTTGAGGGGTCGTTTGCCGCCTCTCACTTCTAAGGCAACCCTAATGCCGTCCAAGTCTGCTGATGAAAAGAAGTTGCGCATGAGTTTAGCATTGGCTTTTGTAGGCTGGAATGTTGGAGGTGTTTGGAGGTGCAGAATCTCGGCTTTTAGCGTGTTGCAGATGGTAGTCATTTTTTTCAGGACTTCATATGTTTCCGGCTTTGACTCAAACTTGTATTTGTGGGTTAGTGCTTTGTTGCATCTGATTGCAAATTCGAAGTTTGGGGGAACTAGTCTACGCCAAGATTGTACGAGTTTTAGGCTGGGTATTTCGTAGAAGGTTGAGTTTACCTCGACGAAGTCAAATGCTTTTGAGTAGGCCACAAGAGGATG
>JAOUJL010000376.1 GCA_029883255.1 Candidatus Bathyarchaeota archaeon
GCTGATCTCCCTTCTCTCCACAGAATCCAAAGTGCCCCTTGAAGACTTTGGAATTCACGGATCCATCGCACTGAACATGCACACCGCAAAGTCTGACATCGACCTCGTAATTTATGGGTCAAAAAACTTCAGGAGCCTTGAAAAGGCAATCGATAAACTCGTTGAAGAAGGCACATTAAAACACATTTTCACCAAAAAGCTTGACAGAGCCAGAAAGCATCGGGGACGTTACAATGATAAACTTTTCGTTTATAACGCGGTGAGAAAGATTAGTGAAATAAATGTCCAGTATGGGAATCACAAATATGTCCCAATGAAAGATGTCACTTTCAGTTGCGAGGTTGTTGATGACAACGAAGCCATGTTTAGACCAGCCATCTATCAGGTCAAGAATTATCAGCCCCTTGATCCAGCTTCAAAACTCATTGAAGACGAAGTTCCTACGAAGGTTGTTTCTATGATAGGCTATTACAGAAACGTGGCTAAACGTGGAGAAAAGATCAAGGTTTCAGGAACGCTGGAACGAGTGGAAAATGTTGAAACAGGAGAAACCACCCATCAAGTTGTGGTAGGCACAGGAATACGCGAGGACGAATACATTTGGCCAATATAAAGCTTAGGGACCGCGACGCCATAATCACGGCGGACAACATTATTTTCCGAGTTTACGGCTATTTCCATCCCTCTGACGCATACGTTTGCGACCCAGAATACGCATCGGCTACAATCTACAGGTCCATGAATCCTCGGGCTCCCCGAGGGAAAAGAAAGCCCATTTACTACAAATTCTACGTAGATGAAGGCTTACAGTTCGTTCGGGAAAAATACCCGCGCTACACGATTTTCTATGAGCCTCTGCAAGAGCGATTTGTAGGCGTGCCGAAAGCGTACATTGCTAAAACACGTAAACCAGACGAGAGATTTCGACAGTTGATTACGGAACAACCTGGAGACGATCTTCTTAAAGCACTACACAACTTATCTGCGTTGGTCATGTCTAGGTCAGGGTTGTCAGAAAACGATTTTGGAGTTTTCGGCTCCCTTCTTCACGGTTTCTATCACCCCAAATTTTCAGACATTGACCTCATAGTTTACGGCAGACAAAAACTGAGGAAACTCTGCGAAGCATTAGAAGACCTCTACCACGAAGAAAATTCTCTCCGAAACGAGTTTGAGAGCGAGAAGGCTCTTGAGGGAAAACGTTGGAAATTTGTGAACTACAGCCCAAAGGAGTATCTTTGGCATCAGCGAAGGAAAATGATTTACGCTCTTTTTAAGCACAAGGAAGGTGGAAGGGTTGTTAAGACAGAGTTCGAGCCAGTGAAAGACTGGAAAGAAATCTGCAACGAATATAACCCAGATACGCGAGTCCTAAAGAAGGGTTGGATCAAGGCTGTTGCCCGCGTAACCGATGACCAAGATACACCCTTCATTCCGTCAATCTATCAAATCGAAGTTCTCGAAATTTTAGAGGGATCGAAGGTTGAGAACATTCAACGAATTCTTTCCTACGTTGAAGAATTCAGGATGCAAGCAAAA
>JAOUJL010000092.1 GCA_029883255.1 Candidatus Bathyarchaeota archaeon
ATTTTTTGAAATTCACTCGAGTAAATGGTAAAACCAATGAATTCGATGAAATAATAATGAACCCTGACTCAGGCGAGATTATTCGAACCATTCCAGCAGTCAGCTCTTTTACTTTTGATGGCTCTTGGCATCCTCAGAAACCGACTATTCCATTTCTCAATAGAGAAGATGGCAAATTAACAATATTAAATGTGGATTCCGGTGAAAAAATAACCTTACCACAGCCAGAAGGAGAAATAGAAAAAATTGTTTGGAGTACTGATGGTAAGACTCTTTATTTGTCGGCAACAAAGGATGCAAGAGACAAAATCTATTCAATTGATCTGGATTCACTAGAGCTGAATCCTCTTCCGTTGCCACAGGGGATTAACAAGATAGGGAAAATACGAAAAATGGACAACGAAGAAATTCTGTTTTTTGTTCATGCGGATGCAACTACACGTATGAATTTGTGGAAGTTTGCCTTAGAGTCACGTAATGTTGAACAGCTAACAAGAAAACGTTCTCCAAAGATTGGAACAGATGAGTTTCCTTTGGTTAATTCAATTAGTGAACACTGGAACTCGAAAGATGGACTTAGAATCCACGGTTTTGTTATGGTTCCTCAGTCGCCCCCGCCTGCAGAAGGATATCCTGCCATCGTTTTTGTTCATGGAGGGCCTACGGGGCAAGATGTAGATTCTTTTGTAGGAACGTATCAAATTTTGACGCAGGAAGGCTTTGTTGTCTTTCGCCCTAATTTTCGTGGCTCAACAGGATATGGTGCGGCTTTTCAAAGAGCTAACTACAGAGAGATAGGAAAAGCAGATTTGGTCGATATAGTTACTGGAGTCGGGATGCTAATCGAAAAATACAAAGTGAATCCTAAGAAGGTAGCTATAACTGGAGGATCATATGGTGGGTATATGACTCTACGAGCTCTAACTAAACCAGAAATATTTGAGTTTGCCACAGGTTGGGCAACTGCAGCCATTTCAGATTTTGAATACCTGTGCAATAGCAGTGATGCCGTATTCCGTGATTACATTGCTTATCTTTTTGGCCCAATAGAAGAAAGTCGCTCGCTCCTGAAAGAAGCCTCCCCTATTACGGACTGGAAAAAAGTTAGAAAGCCTTTAGGAATAGTCCAGTTCGTTAATGACACCAGAACTCCACTAAAACCAGTATGGGATTTTGCAGACAAGCTTGTTGAAAAAGGTAATCATGTTGAATTCCATGTTGAACCAGCGATGGGACATGCTAATATACCTAAGGGATATCTAATTCGTTCAATTGCTCGCCAGATCCAATTCTTTCAAAAAGTAATGCAATGATCCGTCTAAAAATTCCTAATTACCCTCCAGGTATCTTTCCATCTGATAATGACCCAGGCACGTATACATGCAGGTTATGTTTGAGTTGAGGATTAAATTTTAACCCAACCAACCACGTGTCTGAACGCTAAACATGAAAATAGGCAAAAACCATTTCTTTGACTAACGAATATCTGCAAATGAGGTATGCTATGGAAAATCTGCCAGAGAGGTTGAGAACCTCTGGTGCCACAGAAATAAGAAAGAAACTACAAGGAATCTCTGGTGGAAAGATATTGGATGTCGCCACAGGCTTTGGTGACTTCATCAAACTCATCAAAGAAGTCAGAGGCTGCAGCTTGGAAGACGCTGAACAGCTCCAGGAGAAATGGCTTGATGAAGGCTTAGTCGCTTACGATCAAGAGGGCCTTTTGCAGTGGGTAAGGTGAAAAATGAAATGTGTGAATCAGCAAAATGCGGTTTCAACCCTAAACACAGTTTGACAGAAGCAGACAAAACAGAGCTTAGAGACATACGAAAACACATTCTCAACATTGTCAACACGTTAGATCAGCTTGTACTAGCAGACGCGGAACGAAGCACGATAATCACGTTTCTCTCAAGACAGCTTGAACTAGTAGTCGGAAACATGACAAGGTGAAAAGTGATAGAATTGCCTAGGCAAAAACACGCTAAAACACCTATCATGAAATTCAAGGATTATACCATGCAGACGAGACAGACAAATTCTGGACCCTACTCGTCAAAGTCACATTCACAAAAGAAAGAAGGCAGCAGAAATAAAGGCTAAACATCTGCTCAAGATCTAGGTCTTGAGTGAAATCCTTCTGGTTTACATTTCTTATGAGCCATCCATAGCTTGTCCTTGCTTTTGACTTTCCGTTGAAAGAACCATACATGCTTACCGCAAACGCGGCATCTTCCCATTTCTATTCCTTCGTTTCTTTCAGAATCAAAACTTCTATGGCGGTTTAGGTCTGTTTAACTTTCTTGAACCACACAACGCCTACGGCTATCCATGCGAAAGGCAGCATCACTCCGCTGGCCACCGCTCCTTTTTGCAGTTGCTTGCTCAACGTGAAGTGTATGGTGTAGAATTTTGGCATGAGTCCAGGCCCGTCATAGCAATAACAAGCTCCTGTAGAATAGTAGCATCCTTCAAACTCTATCTCCCAAACAGCATCGTGGTCATAGACTTGCTGCAGAAACGTTGTTTCGTTGGCGAAGCAGTGAGAGAAATGGCCGAGATCTGTTAGAGCTTCTTGTATGTATGGATCGGCTTCTCCCTCTTCGAGAATCCAGTAGGTGCTGGGTTTGCTTATTTCCTCAGCATCATACCAAATGATCTTATAGTAGTTGTCGCCCATTTCATCGTCGTCCAACGCTTGATGTGCAATTTGTGCTGAGGCAGCTGCCATCCAGACGGTGAGGACTGTTGCAGCCAGAAGGATAACCGCTGACACTTTGAGCCGTTTTACCAACTTCTCATGTTTCAAAGGTCAACATCCCCTTTTTCTGGAATTGTTTCGTATGACCCTCCTCCTCCTAAGCCACCACCACGAAAGACATGACCCCATAGTTCCCTATTAGACATAATGGTTGCGGTGCAGATGTCACACCAGTTGTCTGTTAGCATGCCTTCAGCAACGTTTATCCAATCGGGCCAGTCCAGATAAGCTGGATATATATTCATCACACAGTCCAAGTCTTCCTCAACGTGATGCTCACAGCCGTATAGATGGCTTATTTCATGTTGGAGGATGTTGTCTATGTGATTTCCACCCCAGAAGGTTGTAAAGTGCTTAACCAGCACCGCTCCTAACGTATCGTTGGCTATGCCCCACGATCCATATATGGGTTGATCTGTGAAGGCCACGAGAATGTCGCAGCGGTAACCGTTCACGGTTGTTAAGTCGCTTTCAAACCCTGTTTCTTCTATAGCCTCATTAAGCCTCAGGACGGGATGGCTGATACTGTCGTCGCTGTCCCAAGATGTGTAGCCAGCTATGATAAACTGGATGTCGAAAAGTAAGAATCGCCAGCTTACTACTTCAAAGAATATGTGTGCGAGGGTTTCCGGAGTGTAGTAGTATGGCCATTCAGCCAAAGAAACCCATTCTTCATCGTAGGCGATTAAAACATAGACATGCTGTGGAAGCACAGCAGAGACAGATGATGGCACGGAGAGAACGATTATCGTAAGCAGTAGCAAAAACAAGGCTATTTTAGTATTTAGTCGTCTAAAGCATTTTTGCATAGGTGATTCTATATAATACCTATAACCGTTTCGCATTTAACATTATCCTTTATTTTCCCTCTTTTTTTACTCGTCATACGTCAAGAATCCATGTGAGAATGTAGAAGGGCAGCAAGGCCAGAGTAGCGAGAAGGAGTAATAATGCGATTAAACACTCTTTCAATCTGTTGACCATATCAAACCTTTTATGCATGCATTACTCAAGGCTGCTCCTTTCTTCATAACTGTATATGAAAATAGGAGTCTCCACAAAACCACCATATATTTCTCCTTTTTCCTCAAGCCAGCTTTTAACAACTCTTAGGTTACTTTGGGTAGGGCGCATAGAACTTTCAGCTGAACCATACTTAACTACCGGAACGAACTCAATTCTTAGAACACCACATAAAAACAGCCTAAGAGCACTCGGTATATGAATCGCATTTAGCAAAAATGCACCCGCTACATGCAACTATGCCGATGTGCTCAGTCTCTTCCTTCACTGCATCATAACCCCCGCAATTTTGTCATGGTTTTCGTTCTTTGAAAGCTTTGCCCTCAAACACCCAAAATATAGTTTATTGAATTGGAAGAAACAGGTGACAGTTACATAGAAGATGAGTTTTGGCGTTCAACTACTGGCGAGAACCCAGATCGATGAATAATTTATATAAACGAATTAGCGTAACCACTCTTTATGCCAAACAAAGTTCATTGCGCCCACATCCTCGTAAAGACCGAGAAAGAGGCAAACGAGGTTTTGGAACGGTTGAAGCAAGGAGAAAAGTTTGCAAGCATTGCTAAGGAAGTTTCGCTCTGTCCCTCAGGAAAACGTGGCGGAGACCTTGGAACCTTTAGCAGGGGAAAGATGGTGAAGGAATTCGAGAACGCCGCTTTCGCCCTTCAGAAAGGACAGATTTCGCCAATTGCAAGAACGAAGTTTGGATACCACGTGATAAAGAGGCTTGAATAGTCTAAATTCTCCTTCGTACAATCGTGCCTAAAGATCAAATGCTGGTTGTATAGAGCTAGTTGTGACACGGTGAACCGTGCGTTACGCGTTGGATTTAACCCGATTTTCCTTTGCACTTGCTAAACCTTTTTATATGAGGGACGTTGTTTAGTCGGGTTGTCACATTAACTCGTGTTGAATTAAAGAAGCTTTTGAAGGCTTTTGAAAAATTACATGCGGAATTTTTGTGACAGGAGTAGTGAAATAGATATGCAAATAGAATACTTCAAAGACTTGCCGTTAAGTCCAGAAGTTATGAGAGGCATTGAAGAGCTTGGATTCAGTAATCTTTTTCCAATTCAAGCTCAAGCAATAATCCCATTACTTGAAGGAAAAGATGTTATTGGACAGGCAAAGACCGGAACAGGAAAAACTGCGGCTTTCGGAATTCCGATGATTGAACGACTAGACCCAAAAAACAACTGTGTTCAAGGCCTAGTCTTGGAGCCCACACGTGAACTTGCCGTACAGGTTGCAGAACACATAAGTCGACTCATCAAATACGCAACATTCAAGGTTTTGCCAATCTACGGCGGAGAATCTATTCGGAAACAGATATACGCATTGGAAAGAGGCGTGCACGTTGTTGTGGGCACGCCGGGTCGCATGATAGATCATCTGAAACGAGGAACACTAAATCTGGCGTCAGTGAAAATGGTTGTTCTTGATGAGGCTGATAGAATGCTGGATATGGGGTTCATAGATGATATAGAATACATACTTTCAAAGGTGCCAGTAAACAGACAGACAAGCCTCTTTTCGGCAACAATAGACAAGTCTGTAATGAATGTGTGCAACAGATACATGAAGAACCCTGAAAAAATACTTGTAAGCAAAGACGAAATAGCCCTTACACAGATAGACCAGTATTACATGGTTGTAAACCCCAAAAGCAAATTTGGAATCCTGTGTGACATATTAGACGAAAATCACATAGAACGGGCCATAATATTCTGTAGAACACGCACAGGCACAAGCACACTAGCAGATAAATTGAGGGAAAGAGGCTACGATGCAAAACCTTTACATGCTGGCTTCACACAATCGCAAAGAGATTTTGTTCTTAACTCTTTCAGAAACAGAAAATTGAAACTGCTTATTGCAACGGATGTTGCTGCGAGAGGCCTAGACATTCAGGAAATAACTCACATAATAAACTATGACATCCCATTGGACGCGTTAGTGTACTTTCACAGGATTGGGCGAACAGCTAGAGTGGGACTCGCGGGAACAGCGATTACACTTGTGGGCTACGGAGAGATATCGGAATTTGACCGGATAAGATCTTTGACGAAAACTACTATAGAAGAGTTGGAATAGAACAAAGCACAAGCAAAATAGGAGAGTTTGTGTAGATACACCAACTCTTTGTTTGCGAAGCAGATTTGGCCACTGATTACTTCATGCGTGCAAAGAAAGTGGTCACTTTTTCCCAGAAAAGATAACCGTAGTGACCAAGACAATTATTAGATTGAAATGTAAGCCAACGATAGGTGTAAATGTAGGAGCAATACCATTGCCGATTATCTCTAGGCTGAAGGAAGAATTCTCGTT
>JAOUJL010000009.1 GCA_029883255.1 Candidatus Bathyarchaeota archaeon
TTACGCTTTGAACGCTACAACAGGCGCGCATAAATGGAACTATACGACCGGCGATGCGGTGGTTTCTTCTCCTGCTGTTGCTGGCGGCGTGGTTTACGTTGGCTCAGGCGACGACAAGGTTTACGCTTTGAATGCTTCTACTGGCGCCCTCGTATGGAACTACACAACCGACAGCGATGTGTATTCTTCTCCTGCTGTTGCTGGTGGCGTGGTTTACGTTGGCTCACAGGATAACAGGGTTTACGCTTTGAATGCTTCTAACGGTAGGCTCATATGGAACTATACGACCGGCGATGCGGTGGCTTCTTCTCCTGCTGTTGTTGGTGGCGTGGTTTACGTTGGCTCATATGACCGCAAAATTTACGCTTTGAACGCTTCTACTGGCGCCCTCGTATGGAACTACGCAACCGGCGATATGGTAGTTTCTTCTCCTGCTGTTACTAACGGCATAGTCTATGTTGGCTCATACGACCACCTAGTTTACGCCTTTGGTCCTTCACCGAACGCGCAAACTTATTCCGTGACCTTCACCGAGTCAGGCTTGCCTTCTGGAACCAGCTGGAATGTGACATTCAACTCTCAGACTCAGAGCTCTACTTTAAACTCTATCATGTTCAGCGTGCCGAATGGAGTCTATGCCTTCTCTATCACTCCGCCCACTGATTATACGGCTTCTCCATCCTCGGGATCAGTGACCGTGAAAGGTGAAAACATAAACTTAAAGATAAGATTCACCCCGACCTCTCCAGATTTTCCCTCCCTCATTGTTCTTTCATTATTCATAATGGCAATACTATTGGCAGCCGTACTTTTGGCAGTCGTACTCTACAGAAGAAGAAAACGTTAGGTATAGCTGTATGCGATACCCATTTGCGTGCATGTATCCAATTTTTTCCGCTTCCGAGAGTTTGTTTGTGGCGGGGTACGACTGCGATACCTTGCTAATGCTGTAGGCAACTTAACTCCACTCAAGATGGTTTTCCTATTCACTCGATTCTTTGTTGTATACTCTGACCTTAAGGTTTCTGAAACATAGCCAGTGTAGACGAAAATCCATATACGTAGAAAAATTGCACAATTGTGACCCATGCCTAGAACCTCGCCCAACATCTTCCAACAAGTATATTAAAATTGCTCAGTTGCGCGCGCATCTAAATATTATTATTTAAGAGATTTGTCTAATAACATGAAATCCCCAATATGATCAGAGGAGAGTTCTAGTTGATTTTATTGATGACCACCGCTCCGCCCATAAAGTCACCTTGGATTGTTGGAAGGAAGTTCCCCCCGCTGGGATTGGCTTATGTTGCCGCGGCTCTTGAAAAAGCGGGTTTCCCCGTGGAAATCCTTGATAATTATCTGCTTAAGCAGCAAATCGATTATGTCAAACGCGAGATTGAAAGACTTGGTCCAGAAATAGTGGGTATAACGTGTGGCTCTTTAACCTATCAACGATGCATTGAAACAGCTAAGGCAGTTAAAGAGGTGCTTCCTTCCTGTAAAGTAGTAGTTGGTGGGCCACATCCTTCATACATGCCCGACAGCATGTTGCAACATCCAGAGATAGACTATGTTGTCTTGGGAGAAGGCGAACGTGCAATGGTGGACCTTGCAACCCATATTACAAAACATGAAGACGAGCAAGCTATTGCCACGATTTCTGGTGTCGCCTGCAGGCACGAGGGAAAAATTGTGAAAACTGCTCCGAGATTTATTAGTGATCTGGATCAGATCCCTTTTCCAGCAAGGCATTTATTGCCGATGCACCTCTACGACCGAGCGATCGAATTTCTGAGCGTTAAACCCGTAGACACCATGAATGTAACACGGGGTTGCCCATATAATTGTGCATTTTGTGAGACTAATAAATTATGGGGACGAACGTGCCGCGCCTTTAGTCCCCATAGAGTTGTAGAAGAAATTGATCATCTGGTCGAAAACTATGGTTCAAAAGGAATCTATTTTGTGTATGATAATTTCACTATTCAGAAAAAGAGAACAATAGAGATATGCAGACTGATAAAAGAGCATAAACTAGATATTGAATGGGTTTGTGATACCAGAGTCGACCTGATTTCGCGAGAGCTGCTAGAGGAAATGAAAGACGCTGGATGCAGGACTATATGGTTTGGAGTGGAATCAGGTTCTTCCCGAATTTTGGAAAAGCTCAATAAAGGTGTTACTCTTGAGCAAACGGTCCACGCATTTAAGCTTTGTAAGGAAGAAGGAGTACAGACAGCTAGTTCATTCATGTTGGGAATACCTGGGGAAACAGCTAGAGACATGGAAGCCACGTTTAACTTTGCAAAGAAATTAGATCCTGACTGGTGTCAATTCAACATCTTTATAGCGTATCCTTCTAGTGTCTTGTACGAGGAAATACTAGAGAAGGGTCTCTACGATCGCGTGGAAGATTTCGTGGTCTATCCCAAGACGGAAGATTTCGATTATGATTCGCTGCTGAAGATTCAGAGGCGATTTCACAGGAGCTTCAATAGGTCGCCAAAGAGGATACTTCGAAAAATCAGACGAGACGGTTTTTTAGGCGCCTTAAGAACCAGCCTCAGACTCTTGTCGTCAACTTCTTGACTGGGAATAAAACTTGTTCATAGAGGTGATCTTAGACACTTAATTTGTTGAGAATTCTTGGACTGCCAAGACCGGATAACACTCTTTTTCTTTAAATTTTTTCCATCGAGATCGTCGCCTTGTGGCTCACATCTTTTTTCTGATATGTTATGTAGCGGTTTCGTTCCAGAAGATCAATTTTTTGTAGCGGCTTTTGATGGCATTGTTAAATTCTGGGTCATTATAAACAATATCCAATTGAGAACCGTACCTGCCTAGAAGATTGTTTACATCGTCCCATATCTTTTTAGAAGATTCGCAGGATTTCCATAATCCCCATATGGTATCATGGGGATTTCGGAATCCAAAGCCGTAGTCTTTTGGGAGAACATAAGCCACTTCTCTATCAAGGCCATAATTTTCTGGGCTAGTATGTACATAATCCCAAAATTTCTTCATAGCATCAAAGTGTTCCTCGGTTAGTATTCCATAACGCCCAATATTGGGATAGTCAAAGACCACAACGTATTTTGCTCCGGCATGGTAAGCCAAGATTAAATCGTTGTAAAGTTCTTGTCCAGACTCCATATATGGGTGATCATTGTATTTCCACGTAACAATAACCCCCCAATCTTTGTTCTGGGCTTCAGCTGCTCCTCTGCAAAGAGCCACGTTCAAAAGCCTGCTGTGATTCCATCCAAACTCAGCTAGAACCACATCGTATCCAGCTTTATAATCGAACCAGTAAAGGCCGTAATCAGCAGTGAACAGCCGAGTACCAGAGTACAAATAGTACTCTAGGTGAGCGTAAAGGTACTTAACATAGTTATCGGCGGCATCGGTGTAGTTTTTTGCTTCTAGGACATACCTAAACGTGCTGTTGTCTAGTTGTTTTCCTCCAGGCTCGTCGATACGGTATGCGCCTAAGAATCTATCACCGTATTTTTGTCTCGCTTTGATAATCCAGACGTAGGGATAATAGTATTGGTATTTTATGGGGGATGTGAACAGAATGATAAAGTATAGTCCTGCGTCATAGATGTAGTCGCATGTTGCATTTAGCCAGGTCTGATTGAAGGATATCTCGGGTGAGCCTACAACCAAGAGGTTTGTATAATTCTTAACTTTGTCTACCAAATCCTTGACGTCATTGACATTGCCGTAGGCAAATTCAACGCCAAAGAAAAATTCTGGGATCGACTGTCGCTTGTCGTCAAACCATTCGATTGCCACAAAAAGAGACACAGAAATAACTGAGATAAGCGCAATTGTCAGCACTAACGCTCTATGCCTCAACTTTTACTCAGCTTCCCCACGCATAATTATTAAAAAGCTGAAGTTCTTGCATTAATAAGATTAGGCATGCCGCTAAAAATATCTTTGTTTACAACTGTTGTGCCATCAGTCCCCTGATTCTTAGGAATAAAAAACGCGCGCGCTCATCACTTTATTTTTGCCAGGATTTGAAGGAGCGCTAAGGGGTGCAGATCAACCCATTTCCCTATAATCGTTGTCGGTGTCAGTTTAGCCTACGACAACTCGAGGATTTACAGAAATTGATTGTTATATTGAGGGTTACACTAATCTTTTCGTGTTAGGCTCTCCCGAAACAATTTTTGATTTAATGGTGGCCCACAGCCTTCAGAATCTGGATTTTATTCGCCATAAGTGGTGGCTCAACGCCGTTCGAGCCAGCATGCCGCTATATAAATTGTTTTTGCAAAAGTGGCGTATGATATAGAGGGGAGAATAAAATCGGTCGTAAAACTCTTTCCTCATTTTTTTCACGTAGTCGTTTGGCAGAGATGGATTTTCAAAAGCGAAATCTACCGTGTCATATTTGCTCCAGTCTTCAGACATTTTCCACCCTAAATTCTTGACGAGTTCGTATAGGGCAGTGCCAGGGTAGGGCGCCGCCGTACATAGGTAAACCACGTCGGGCCTAACTCTGTCAATGAAATCAAGAGTTTCCTTTAAAGTCTCGACGGTCTCTCCGGGGTATCCAATGACCATAGATATGGCGACCAACAAACCAGCTTCCTTTGCCCAACTAATTGCGTTTTCATTCTGTTCAACCGTGGTTCCCTTCCCCATGGCTTTCAATTGCTGCGTAGAACCAGATTCGACCCCAAAGCTGACAAGCTGGCATCCAGCATCAGTCATCTTACCAAGGATCTCCCTGGAAACTAGATCAGCCCTAGTCTGGCAATCCCATGGAACTCCAATCTTTCTATTCTTAATTTCATCGCAAATCTCAATTATCCTCTTTCTGTCAAGCGTCAGCGCATCGTCGTAAAAGCAGAAGGCTTCAGCCCCATGTTCATTCTTCAACCACTCCAACTCGTCAACGACGCTTTTGGGGCTCCTAGCTCGAAACTTCTTGCCAACCATCCTGCTCGTCACACAAAAAGAACATTGGAAGGGGCACCCTCGACTGGTTATTATGGGAAGAATCTTTTTTCCAAAAATCGATCTTCCGGGTCGATATTTTTCTAAGGGAAGCAGGTGGTGAGCGGGATATGGCAGTTCATCAAGGTTCTGAATAAAAGGTCTATCCGGCGTTTGGACAATTTTTCCATTTTTTCTAAACGTAATTCCAGCGACTTTGTCGAATTTTCTCTTTTCAGTCACGCAGTCTGCAAGTTCCAAAAAGGTTTCTTCACCCTCCCTCCTGACCACAACGTCCACATCAGCACATTCGCTTAGGGTATTAACGTCCATAAACGTGGCGTGGGGTCCTCCCAAAACAGTCAAAGCTGCCGGACAAGATTCCTTTAAAACGTGCGCCGCTTGAAGAGCCGATGGAAAGGTAACCGTCATAGAAGTGATGCCGACTATGTCCGGCTCGAAATAGGCGACTTCCCGTTTCATCTCGTCAAAATCCATATCTAAAGGCAAGCAGTCTACCACCTTAACCGCGTACCCGCTTTTCTCAGCAACAGCCGCCAAGTAAGCCAAACCAATTGGAACACCCGTAGGATGTCGCGCGACACCGGGAAGAAGCGGTGGATTAACCAGCGCTATTTTGACGTTCTTTCCATCCATGGACATGCCAACTATATTTCTCTAAATGCTAGCAAGCTTTATGTTTAATTACTTTTCCGCTTCAAGCAAACTTTTAGGAACAAAAGCGCGCGCATATTGAACCAAACTAAGGCATTTTGAATTACTTATCCATCAAAGAATTGAGTAGACATTAGAATCATGCGTAGTTCATCTAATGTGATGTAAATTAGAAATCAGGGTCTAACGCACACGCATATGAACAAATCTTAAATACATAGTTATGCACAAGAGTTTCCGATATAAACCTTGTATAGGTGAAAAATGGTGAAAATCTCAAACAAAACAAAGACAGCTGCAATCGCTTTGGTTCTATTATTGATGGCTTCTGTTACGCTAATGGCAATGCCGGTCCAAGCTCAATACACGAATCTGCAAGAAGGAGGTTCAATACCACTACCGCCCGGTGTTACTCCTGATTTCACAGTTGATACCCACGCTTTCCTTAGCTTTAGACCTAACCCCGTAGGAGTTGATCAGGAAATCCTTGTTAACATGTGGCTTGAGCCCCCAATTCATGTAAGTCGCTACCATTCAAATTACACGGTCATAATCACAGATCCCGAAGGAAACGAAGTCGTCGTAACGCTTAAATCCTATCGTGGAGACTCAACAGCGTGGTTCCCTTATATAGTCGATAAGATTGGTACATGGACGATCGAGTTTGTCTTCCCTGGAAGCTATTTCCCAGCAGGAAACTACACTGTGCCGCCTGGGATTGCTGTTTATTTGCCCCGTGTCATCAGCTTTCCTGAATCATGCTACTATAAGCCCGCCTCCACCGCAGAACAAACACTTACCGTACAGCAGGAACCGGTGCTTTCTTGGCCTCCGTCTCCCCTTCCAACAGACTACTGGACGCGACCCGTAGCCTTTGCGAACAGAGAGTGGGCGCCAATAACAGGAAACTACCCGTGGCGCGGCCCGGGAGTGGGCTCAGACTGGCCGGCTGACACGAACAGATACTGGAACGACAGAGAAAATTTCATTCCGTATGTCCAAGCGCCGAACACTGCCCACATAGCATGGAAACGACAGGAAGCCATATCCGGAATAGTCGGAGGGGAAGCGAGGAGGGGAGAGAACGTACCAATGTTTCAAATGAGCACTGCGGCAGGTGTGCCAAATATAATCTATGCTGGAAGATGCTATGAAACGGTTACAAAAGTGTTGCCGGATGGAACCACAGGGAGAGTTTGGCAGTGCTATGATCTACGTACTGGAGAAATCTACTGGGAAAAGACAGATGTTACCCAAATACCCAGTTATATCGAATATGATGAAGGGCTTGGAGAAGTTCCTGGCGCTGTTGGGCGCGCTTTTGGGGAAATAGGGTACGTAAGTCTTATTTACATAGGCGGTGGTCGTCTGCTAAAGTATAATCCATTTACTGGAGCTTTAGGCTTAAACGTTTCTATTCCCGCGTTAACGTCCTCAGCGTTGTACTACCGGAACGCCTACGCGTTGAGCGTACAGGACCTTGGTGCTGATGCAGGTGCCGACAGGTATCGCCTAATCAACTGGACCACTGCGGGACAACCAGCTGGCTTCGGCGCGATCGGGCGCGCACCCGCAATAATAAGCAACACGACCTATGCGAGGAGCAGTCTACCTACTCTATATGACTTCGGCTCGGGCTATGGTGCAAGATATGCTGATATTTCACCTCCTGCAATGGGAGCAACCTATGGAACAATAGTATATGGTTATAACCTGACAACAGGCGAGGAGCTGTGGAACACTACACTCGACACCGAGGGCATGTATAGTGGATCTTGCGCTGTTGCTGACCATGGAAAAGTCGCAATATTGTTCAAGGGCGGGTATTTCAAGTGTTGGGATCTAGCTACAGGACACCTAGAATGGACAAGTGAGTTGATGGATTATCCTTGGGGAGAAGCTAGCTTCGGGGCTTATGCTGTACAGTCAGCTTACGGCCTATTTTACAGACAAGCCTACGACGGTGTCTATGCCTTTAACTGGACTAATGGTAAAATAGTCTGGAAATACAAAGCGCCAACACCAGTCGAGTTCGAAACTCCATACATTGACGAAAACGGTAAAGGAGTGTATTCTTTCGATGGTGCTGCTTTCATTGCTGACGGAAAGATGTACACCATAAATAATGAGCACACGCCAACTCCGCCCATCACCAGAGGATGGGGAGTCCACTGCATTAACGCTACGACAGGCAAAGGCATATGGAACATATCGGGAATTTGGGTTTGGGCAGGTCCAGGCCCTATAGCCGACGGCTACCTCACAGTTGGCAGCAGTGATGGTTACATGTACGTCTTCGGTAAGGGCAAAAGCGCCACAACAGTCTCAGCATCACCAAAAGTCTCAGTGCACAACAGTAGCGTGTTGATTGAGGGCACAGTCTTGGATATGTCTCCGGCTCAGCCAGGCACTCCATGCGTATCCAAAGAATCCATGACCGAGTGGATGGAATATCTGCACATGCAGAAGTCGATCCCCGCAGAAGTTACTGGAGTTCCAGTTTCGTTAGATACTTTTGATCCTAACGGCATTTTTGTGCACATCGGCGACGTCACCACTGACATGAGCGGCACCTTTGGCTGTATGTGGACTCCTGAGGTTCCAGGCGAGTACACTGTCATGGCCACGTTCATGGGAGACGACTCTTACGGCAGCTCATGGGCAGAAACCCACGTGGGCGTAGAAGAAGCACCAGAAGCACCGCCAGAGCCTGAACCACAAGAAGAACCCGCCTACCTCACCATAGACCTGGCCATAATAGCAGCCGTTGCCGTAGCCATCATAATAGGCATAGTCAACCTATGGGCCCTAAGAAAACGAACATAAAACCCTCAACCCCCCTTCTTTTTTTCTTTCGATAAAGTGAACAGATTTTTTTCTAAGACGTAACGATAAAGAAGCTACATAACAGAAACTAGAAATCAGGGTCTAACGCGCACGCCCGCGTATGAACAAATCTTAAATACGTCGTTATAAACAAGAGTCTCCGATATAAACCTTGTATAGGTGAAAAATAGTGAAAATCTCAAACAAAACAAAGACAGCTGCAATCGCTTTAGTTCTAATGATGGCTTCTGTTATGCTAACAGTATATACGCCAGTCAAAGCTCAAGATGAATACACAAATATGCAGGAAGGAGGTTCGATACCACTACCTCCCGGCGTTACTCCTGACTTGACGGTTGAGACGAGAGCCTTTCTTAGCTTTAGACCTAACCCCGTAGGAGTTAACCAAATCATTCTGGTTAACCTGTGGATTAACCCCGCACTTCATGTAAGCCGATACTTTTCAGACTACAAGGTGACAATCACAGATCCCGACGGAAACGAAGAAATCAAATTGATTGATTCTTATCGTGCAGATACAACGGCATGGTTTGAATACGTGGTCGACCAGGTTGGCACATGGAAACTCAAGTTTGACTTCCCTGGAGGCTACTTCCCACCAGGAAACTACACTACATATCCTGGGGCTTGGGTAGGTGCTGGTGTCACCAGCTTTGAGGAATCATGCTACTATGCGCCCAGCTCAACTGCTGAACAAACACTTACCGTACAGGAAGACATAGTGTATTCTTGGCCTGAGGCTGAACTTCCAACAGACTACTGGACGCGACCCATATCTCTAGAGAAAAGAGAGTGGTGGACCATCGCAGGGGGATACCCGGGTACTGGCTATATAGGAGGAGGTCCTATATGGGATGAACTCTACCCTGGCACGAACCCACGATGGAGCTCCAACTATGGTTTCCATCCATGGGTTCAAGGGCCAAACAGTGCACACATATTATGGAAACGGCAAGGAAACAATATAGCTGGTCTTCTCGGAGCATATGCATATCATTACGGCCAGACTAGTGGTCCTAGCACTCCAAGCTTAATATATGCTGGTAGATGTTATAGTACCTATACAGACCCTAACACTGGGGAAACTCTCTGGCAATGTTACGATCTACGTACTGGCGAAATATATTGGCAAAAACCAACACCTACAACTACTTTCGAGCCCTTCCCGGGATGGGTATTTGTCACCTCTTTAACACCCAGCTACATTGAATATGATATGCGAGCGTTCGCTGAGGTGCCAGGCGCTGAAGCAGCTTCTTCATGGACCGCAAATCTGATAGCGATAACTGGTGGCAGGCTGATAAAGTGGAATCCAGCGACTGGATCTGTGAACCTGAACGTTTCGATTTCTCCAGTGTCTTCAGCCACCTACTACATGAACGGTTATGCCTTGAGCGTGCAGAACATTGGCACCTTTTTTGACCCTAACTACCGTTTGATTAACTGGACCACATTGGGAAGCAGCAGCAACTTCACTAGCAGGGTAAAAAGCAATACAACATATGCACGAAGCAGCCTACCTAGTCAAATCGACTGGAACGCAGGCTATGGTGCTAGTGTGAGTGCTAATCAACCCGACGCAATGGGAGCATGGTATGGATCAACGATACGAGGTTACAACCTGTATACTGGCGAAGAGATATGGAACAAAACGGTTCCTGATACCGCTTACAGCAGCTTTGCCTGCTGTCAAGCTGACCACGGAAAATTCGCTTTCTTGACGATGAACGGGGATTGGCTGGCATATAACCTTAATGATGGGAGCTCGGCATGGAGAAGCGAACAGATGGACTATCCTTGGTCAGCATGTAGCTTCGGAGCTTACGCTTCACAATCGGCTTATGGCATGCTATTCAGACAAGCCTACGATGGTGTCTACGCATTTAACTGGACCGACGGAAAAATAGTCTGGCACTACAGCGCGCCTTCGCTTGCAGCGTATGAATCTCCCTACATCACTGCTGATGGTAAAGGGACTTATCCCTTCAACGCTGGCGCCGTTATTGCTGACGGAAAAATGTACGTATACAATACTGAGCACACAACCAGTTGGCCCATAACCAGAGGATGGGGCCTCCACTGCATCAACATTACTAACGGCGAACTCGTATGGAAAATAGCAAATCCAATGAGTTATGGCGCTGTCGCTGACGGCTACCTCACAGCCTCCAACTCGTGGGACGGGTACATGTACGTTTTCGGCAGAGGAAAAAGCTCCACAACAGTCACTGCATCACCGAAAACTGTCGCCAAAGGCTCTCCAGTGTTGATCGAGGGCACGATTTTGGATCAGTCTCCAGCACAGCCAGGCACTCCATGCGTATCCAAAGAATCAATGTCGTTGCAAATGGAGTACTTGCATCTGCAGAGACCAATGGGCGGGATCTGGGAAAATGAGACGATAACTGGGGTTCCAGTGACTTTAATCGCTATTGGTTCAGACGGCAACTTTATCGACATTGGCACAGTCACGACCAACGGGTATTACGGCACCTTCAGCCATGCGTGGACTCCGCCGGACGAGGACACCTACGAGATCATAGCGTCTTTCGTGGGCGACGACTCCTACGGCAGCTCAGCAGCAGCAACCGCCGTATCAGTGGGCCCAGCGCCAGAAGCACCGCCAGAGCCTGAACCGGAAGCTGAACCTGACTACACACCAATGTTTGCAGGCATAATAGCAGCTGTTGCCGTAGCCATCATCATAGGCATAGTCAACCTCTGGGCCCTAAGAAAACGAAAATAAAACCCTCAACCCCCTTTCTTCTTTTTTCTAAGACGTAAACAAATTTTTTCTAAGATGTAGCGATAAGGAAGCTAAATAACAGAAATTAGAAATCAGGGTCTAACGCGCACGCCCGCGTATGAACAAATCTTAAATACGTCGTTATAAACAAGAGTCTCCGATGTTAACCTTGTATAGGTGAAAAATGGTGAAAATCTCAAGCAAAACAAAGACAGCTGCAATCGCTTTAGTTCTAATGATGGCTTCTGTTACACTAATGGCAGTTCCTGTTAATGCTCAACAGAATCAAGGTGGTCAGCCGCTGCCGCCAGGTGTTACTCCAGCTTATGTTATTGAGACTAGGGCTTTTCTGAGTTTTAGGCCTAACCCCGTGGGTCTGGACCAAGTCTTCCTCGTCAATCTATGGACTAACCCTGCTCTTCATAGAAGCAGATACCATACATCATACGTGGTCAAGATTCAAAAGCCTGATGGAACCAATGTTACTGTTGGCCCCATGGACTCCTACCCAGCAGACACAACCGCATGGTTTGAATATGTAGCAGGCCAAATAGGCGTATGGAAACTCAAATTCGAATTCGGTGGAAGCTACTTCCCAGATGCAGATGTTCCTGGCGGTTTTATGGAGCCGCCTACCGTACACCTCAACTCAACGTATTATGAGCCTTCCTCCACAGAGTGGCAAGAACTCACGGTGCAAACGGAACAAGTTCTATCTTGGCCGCCCTCGTCGCTTCCCACAGACTACTGGACGAGGCCGATATCCCCAGAGAACAGGGAGTGGTGGTCGATTTCAGGATACTATCCGTGGCGTGGCCCTGGAGGAGGCGCTGACTGGCCAGCCAACACAAACAAATACTGGAGTTCCCAATATAGTTTCGAAGCATGGGTTCAAGCACCAAACACAGCCCACATAGTATGGAAACGCCAAACCAGCCTAGGAGGCCTCATAGGACGCATAACTGCGGAACAGACAAGAGTCGAAACCTTTGGCGGTGGTTTTGGGGGGGGTGGTCCAAGTGTAATCTATCAAGGAAGATGCTACCAGAGCGTTACATTGCCAGGAGGGGAAACAGTTTTACGGTGCTACGATCTACGAACAGGAGAAACATACTGGGAGATCTCCCCAGATCCAACCCCAACCAGCTTTTGGATTTTCGGTGCAATGGCTGCTCCATGGCAACTTGAATACTCCGGAGGTGCTGGAGAGGTTTCGGGCGCTCAACCTCAATTTGGAGTTGGCGTATCTCTTGTGGCAATTGGCGGCGGAAGGCTGATAAAGCTTGATCCTTGGAGTGGAGTTGTGACCTTGGACGCTTCGATTGCTCCGTTAGACTCAGGCACCTACTACAGAAACGGATATGCTTTGAGCGTGCAGAACATTGGCACCTTTATTGCCCCTGACTACCGTTTGATTAACTGGACCACATTTGCGCCTGCCGCCTTCCTGGGAGCACCCGTTTACAACTTCACAGCAAGCGTGATAAGCAACATAACCTGGCCGTTAGGTGATGCTTTTACCGTGGCTTACGATTTCGAGGCGGGTATGGCTGGTGCTGTGGATGTTCTTACTCCTCCCGGAACGGGAATATGGTATGGAACACGTGTTCGGGCTGCCAGCTTGAAGGACGGTACATTGCTTTGGGACAAGACAGTTGAGGAGACTAATTACAGTCCAATGTGTGCCCTCGCTGACCATGGTAAGGTGGCCTTTCTGACTATGGGCGGGTATTGGTTGGCTTATAACCTTAATGATGGGAGCTTGGCTTGGAAAAGCGACGTTATGGACTATCCTTGGGATGCGGCTGGCTGGGGAGCCTACGCTGCAGCGTCGGCTTACGGCCTGTTCTACCGAAATGCCTATTCAGGGGTTTACGCCTTCAACTGGACTAATGGCAAAATAGTCTGGAAATACAAGGCGCCAACGCCAAACCCGTACGAAACTCCATACATTGACGAAAACGGTGAAGGAGTCTACTCCTTTAACGGCGGTGGCCTAATAGCAGACGGAAAATACTACGCATACAACACTGAACACACGCCAACCCAGCCCCTCACAAGAGGCTGGAAGCTCCACTGCATCAACGCTACTACAGGCGACGGCATATGGAACATAACGGGCAGTATAGCTGTAGGAGCCACGTTTGGCGGGACTGGAGCAGCAGCTGTAGCTGACGGATATCTCGTAGGCACTAATAGCTACGATGGATACATGTACTGCTTTGGTAGGGGTAGAAGCCAGACAACAGTCTCAGCATCGCCGGAAGTCATAGCGAAAGGATCCAGCGTGTTGATAAAGGGCACAGTCTTGGATCAGTCTCCAGCTCAGCCAGGCACTCCATGCGTATCCAAAGAATCAATGGCCACGTATATGGAATACCTGCATATGCAGAAACCGATTCCAGACGGTTATGTGGTAACTGGGGTTCCAGTGACGTTGCTCGCCATAGGTTCAGACGGCAACGTAATCGACATAGGCACAGTCAAAAGCGACCTCGGTGGCTTCAGATGCGAGTGGACCCCTCCGGACGAAGACTTGTACACGATCACAGCTTCGTTCATGGGGGACGACTCCTATGGCAGCTCATGGGCAGCAACCGCTTCATCAGTGGGCCCAGCGCCTGAGCCTGTGCCAGAGTATGGTTCACCCGAATGGCCAGCATACCCAGAAGCACCTGCCTACACAGCAATAGACTTGGCCATAATAGCAGCCGTTGTCGTAGTCGCACTTCTAGTCATATTCGACATCGTCTCAGTCAGAAAACTACGAAAATAAAACCCTCAGCCCCCTTTCTTTTTTTTCTTTCGATAACGTGAACAGATTTTTTTCTAAGACGTAACGATAAAGAAGCTACATAACAGAAATCTGGTTGGTGCAACAATAGATTCCAATAAAGCAAAACGTGTTAATGGATGGCTTCTTTCAATCTCGACCAGCCAATTATTTAGAGGAAGCGCCGTCGTAGAGGTGGATGTAACCGTCGTGAACTCGTTCTACCCAAACAGGGAACACGCGCATAAGAATAGGTCATGCTCAGCAAATCTTAAGAGAAATTATCAAGCATTTACCAAAGAGGCACCAATGTCCTAATTTCTTTTTATCATTGATTTACGTAACAGCAGAATAATCGTAGATGTTGGAGCACCTATGGGCTTCAAGCGTTTAACTTCGCGCAAAGTGAATTTTGCACCAAGCATCTGCTTTAAGCCTTCCACTGTGAAGTAGTATTTGTGAGAGTCGTAGCGCAAGCCCTCTCTTCCTTCAGGGGTAGATATTATCAAATGACCATTAGCTCTAAGAACTCTATGGGCCTCATCCAAGAAACTGTGCGGATTCCACAAATGCTCTACTACTTCAGAGGCTAAAACTACGTCGAAACTGTTCGAGGCAAAGGCTAATTGCTCTGCATCGCCAGCCACAACTAACAGAACTCGACATCTGTGAGCTATTGTAGCAATATTTTTCAAGTCTACGGATGTTACGTGATTCCCCATTTTCCATAGGTACTCACTAATAGCTCCATCTCCGCACCCAACATCTAAGACCCTTAAACCATTGCCTACACGACTAACCATATCAGAAATAGTCTGCATTCTCTCCACATTTAGTGGACGCGCGCGCGCCACTGCTGTGCTATGCTGTGCTGCTGCTGTGCATGTGTCATATTTCTGCCACTCCACCCACTTTCGCTTACTCCGATGCCTCTGCCCATATCGAGTCTCCCTTATGATGATTCGTTTCAACTGGAGAGGATGCGATAATAAATATGTAAGCCCTCGAATTTGTCTTTTCAGAATCTTCAACATGGGCTCGCGCGCGCGAAGGTGAAACATTAAGAACGCGATTAGTCTTCCCATGTTTTCACCTTATTTCTAATAAGTTAATGTTCAGTATTAGGTTTGCGCGCCTTTGGCTTAAGCCTTAGACTTCGGTTTCCTCCCTTTTTCATCCTCGACCCAGCACGTCTCTTCGAAGCTGTCTAGAAACTAGCGCCGTAGATCTATCTGAGCCTTTTGTAGCATTTCTATAATGGGCAACTTATACGGGCATTTTGGTTCACATTCGCCGCATTTAGTGCAATCGTCAACCCCAACTTCGAGTCCTTCATACAGTTTTTTAGCCCAATTTTTTAACCCGTAGGTGACGGAGAGCATTTGAAATCTGAGTACAGCTGCTATGTCTAAGTTTTGAGGGCAAGGTAGACAGAGTCCACAGTCTCGACAGTGATTCCAGTCAAGTCGGACTCTAAAACGTTTTTCCTCATCCCCTGTTAACCCTTTGTACTCCTCTCCTACTTCAGCGGCTACCTCAACTTCTTCAATCGACCTCAATCCTGGGACAACAACGGAGACATCTTGTGCCAGAACAAATCTAAGGGCGTTGCCTACCATTGAAATCTTATCCTGCCCCAACAGAGTTTTCAGTTCGGGCTCATCGGAAAGCAGGGAGAGGGGTGGCGTGTATAGACAGGTTGTGATGTTGGAGGTCTTAGCTGACAAGGGTTTCATTACGGCAACGCCGATGTCCAGATCTTTTGCGAGCGGTATTAATTCCTCTAAAGCTTGTCTCGTTACTATGTTAAGGGGCACAAGTACCGTATCGAATTCATTTGTCTCGATGGCTTTGACCAATACGCGAGGCTTGTGGCTTGAGATGCCAATGAAGTCTACCAAGCCTTCAGAACGCGCCTCCTTACACGTTTCCAGTGAACCACTTGGACTCGTTGCCTTCTTCAACGTTTTTACATCGTCTATCCCATGAAGTTGAATCAAATCCAATCTATCTGTCTTCAGTCGGTTCAGGCTATATTTGATGTCTGCCAGCGATTCCCTCTTCGTTCTTGAACCGGTTTTCGTAGCTAAGATGCACTCATCTCTCACATCTTTCAATGCTGCTCCAATCTTTTCTTCACTATCTCCGTCTAATTTCGCCGTGTCAAAGTAGTTGATGCCTAATTCAAAAGCCCTTCGGACAACCTTCTTTGCCTCATCCACGCTTATCTGTGAAATCCATGTCCCACCAAAACCAACAATGGAAACCTGAAGGCCCGTTCTACCGAACATTCTTTTCTGCAATAGGTCATCCCTTCAGCAACGTATGAAAAAGCAAACTCGAGATATATTTGTTTGGACCCCACTGACGAAAATTTGACAGCATATTTGTTCATAAGGAAGCTCGAGACGTTTGCAAGCGAGAAACGTGTCAAAAATACGAAGCTCAGAGAAATCGCTACAAACAAAACTTATTTTGCAATGGCCCCATCTTGCTTTTGGTGCAAAAGTTGAAAGTTGCCGCTTTATGGAGTGGAGGTAAAGAATCCTGCCTAGCCTGCCACAAAGCCTTGGCAGGAGGCTTTGATGTCGCCTTCATCGTCACTTTCCTTTGGGAAACCCCCTCTGTTTGCCACCCCTTATCACTTATGCCCCTTCAGTCTAAAGCCCTAGGAATACCACATGTCGAGGCGAAAGTAAAAGAACCCTATTTCGAAAAATATAGGGAAGCGATCTCCCGTTTCATAAAAGAAGATGGGATCGAAGGGATTGTGACAGGGGACATCTCCTTTATAGATAGTTTCCACGGAAACTGGATTGATGATGTTTGCAGAGGACTGAGTGTAAAAGTAATCAAGCCGTTATGGGGTTTAGACCGGTACCAAATCTTAAACGAGGTGATTTCTCAAGGATTCAAGGCCGTTTTTACCTGTGTGAGACAACCTTGGTTTGATGAAAAATGGCTAGGTCGAGAGCTTAACGAGGCCCTTATGAAGGAGTTGAAAGAACTGAAAGACAAATATGGAATAGACCTTTGCGGAGAAAAGGGAGAATATCACACCATGATAGTTGACGCACCAATCTTCAAAGAAGTCATCCAAATTTCCAAGTTTAGCAAAGAAAAAAAAGACTCCCTTTTCTTCATGAAACCTACCCACTTCTTCCTTAGACCTAAACACGGAACAAGCTGAGTAAAGGTTAGTTCGGATAGATGAAAAAGTTGAGCGTGCAAGCTTAGCCAAAAGCGGCTAAGTTCATTTCCTTTTTTAGTATATATACGGAATCTTTTTTAGATGGTGAAGAGTAACCGCGATTGATCAAGATGTCCTCGAAGAATGAGGGGCCTTTGCTAATTACTTCTTGGAGAGCTACTGGAGCTTGCAATCTAAATTGCCTGTACTGCAATGTCAATGCGACATTGGAGCCAGCCCCCGACGAATTAGATACAAAAGATGGACTACGTCTCGTTGACCAAATCTACGAGTTCGGCTCCCAATGGTTCGGATTAAAAGGCGGAGAGCCGCTTTTAAGAAAAGACGTCTTCGAGCTAATCAGCTACGCGAGGAGCCTCGGACTTAAGATATGCTTACTAACCAACGGATATCTCGTGGATGGAAAGATTTATGACAACTTGGTTAAAAACGAGGTCTTCACATCCATCAGCATAGATGGCTCAGAAAAAGCAAACGATATCTTAAGAGGGAAGGGCTCATACAAAGCAGCCCTTTCAGCTATAAAAAAACTATCAAAAGCAGGTATCCTGAACGGCTTATCGATGGCAGCTACAACCGTTAACTACAAAGAGGCAGATCATGTGGTCGCGCTAGCAGAAGAGTACGGCGCAAGGTTTGTGTGGTTCAACCACCTAGTTCCATCGGGAAGAGCCCGAAAAAACATACACTTAGAACCATCGCCTGAGCAGTATGAATGGTTTTTGAACCACATATACGATTTAACTCAAAAACAGTATAAAACCAAATTTGAATTCCATGTGCATTGTCCCTTCTACGCCCGCATCGTCAAACAGAGGAATCCAGAAAACTTTTGGGAATGGTACAACAACGAATTCGCAGGTAAATGCATTTACTTCCTATTTGGTGGATACCTAAGCGTCCTTGAGAATGGGGATGTGATACCCTGCTTTTATTCTGAAGGCTTAAAAATCGGAAACATCAAAGAAAAAACCCTAAAAGAACTCTGGGATGAAGTGCAAAAATCAGATTTTTACCCGCAACTAAGAGACCCAAACAACTTGAAGGGAAAATGTGGAGGCTGCGAATACCGTGGAATATGCGGCGGCGGATGTAGAAACAGAGCCTACGCCCACACAGGCGACTACTTCGGATCTGATCCAGCATGTGCACACATACCTGGGGCTCGACAAGAAAACTCACTGCATACATGCATGCATGGCACAAGCATAGCCTGCTTCAATAAGGGAAAACGTACATCACCACAACCATGAATGATGTGGAATTCCACTGGTTCTCAGCTTGTCGATTTCAACACTGTGCGGGTCAACTTGATGGACCAAAGCTTCCAAGCTGGTTGCTGACAGTGAAACAGCAGACTTTCCTACTTTCTGAAAGAAAGTTACAAAGCTTGTTATGGGCACGCATTTAATACACCAATTGCAGGAGTGACGTTTGATGGAGGCAGATTTGGTTTTAATGAATGGAAACGTTTTGACCATGAATCCATCTCAGCCTCATGCGGAAGCAATAGCCGTAAGAAAAGACAGAATCGTTGAAGTCGGCACAAACGAGGAGATTAGTCATTGGATTGGAAAAAACACAAAAGTGATTGAACTGAAGGAAAGAACGATTGTTCCCGGCTTCATAGACACTCACCTTCACGTTGTTGATTTTGGAAGGTTTTTGATGTGGATCGATCTGAGAGGTGTGAAGTCTATCGAAGAGATGAAGAGAAAAATCAGAAAACGCGCGCAGGAGACGCCTGAGGGAAAATGGATCTTAGGCCATGGATGGGACCAAACCAGTTTTATTGAGAAACGCTATCCAAACTTTCGGGACTTGGATGAGGCTTCACCAGAAAACCCTGTGGTCCTTTATCACCTAAGTGGGCGTATGTGCGTCGTGAACAGCGAAGCATTAGAATTGACTGGTGTAACGAAGGAAACAAGCGCTCCGTCAAGCGGCACCATTGAAAAAGACGGGGAAACAGGCGAGCCCACCGGTGTTTTGCGAGAGAATGCAATGGACTTGGTTTGGAAGATTATCCCTGAGCCCGTTGAAGAAGAGGTCATTGAGGCCGCTAGCTTAGCATGTGAGAAGATTGTGGAAGCTGGAGTGACTAGCGTACACTGGATGGTTTCATCGTCGACTGAGATTCGAATAATCCAGAGACTTCGTGCAGAAAACAAACTGCCCTTAAGAGTTTACATTATAGCATCAGCAAATATTTTGGAGCATATACCAGGTTTAGATTCATACACAGACTTTGGAGACGATTTGGTAAGGTTTGGAGGCGTTAAGATTTTTGCAGACGGCTCTCTAGCCGCGCGAACAGCAGCTCTGTATGAACCCTACAGTGATGACCATACGACAAAGGGAAGACTGCTGTACACTCAAGAGGAAATGAACGCGTTAGCCGTCAAGGCTACCAAAGCCAACTGTCGCCTAGTCATACACGCGATGGGCGACCAAGCCATTGATATGGCCTTGACCGCCCTTGAAAAAACATTAATGGAAGTGCCAAGAAAAAACCATCGCTATCGTATAGAGCACGCGTCGGTTCTCAACAAAGAGTTGATCCAACGCATCAAGAAACTAGAGGTGGTTGTGTCTATACAACCCCACTCCATTATCTCCGAGTTTTCGACATGGTCGGCAGCTGACCGGTTAGGGCCCACAAGAGCTCGGTGGCTCTATCCTCTCAAAACGATAATCAAAGAAGGCATACGGGTCAGCGGCGGCTCGGACTGTCCAATGGAACCGATAAGCCCTTTTTCGGGTATCCAAGCAGCCGTGGCGAGACAACTCTTTCCTCAGGAACGAATCACAGTTGATGAGGCTTTACGAATGTACACGGTTAACGCGGCATACGCATCCTTTGAAGAAAATATTAAGGGGTCGATTGAGGAAGGTAAACTAGCTGACCTTACGGTTATTTCTCGTGACCCCCGAACAACTCCGCCGAACAACATCGAGGATATTAAGGTGAGGATGACCATTGTGGGCGGAGAAAAAGTCTATCCAAAATTATCTTCCTGAGGCTAAATTGCCAAAAACGATGTTTGTCTTCACGTTTAGGCTGTTTTAGCAACTTTTTCGCTGAATACATGGTTTCCTATTAGCACTCAAAGAGAGCAACCCAAAACCTCACAAACTCTTTTTGTGCATGCATATTCCCTTGCATGAAGATCCATTATGAGACGCTTATAGCTTATTCAACCAACCCGAAGACATTAGAAATATCAAGCATTTGCATAAGATACTAGACTTGTGCGAACACGCATGATTTTCCACTGTCAAACGTTTAATTGGTAGCACAAATGGACAGATTAACAATTCCCTGCAGCGCTCTACCGGTTCTTCGGTTGTTTTCAGGAGCTAATCTCTGTATGCTCTTGATTCTTCTTTTGACTTTTTTGTCGTCTACATACGAGGACAAATCAAATGTATTTTGAATTTTATATTCGATCTAAAGTTGTGTCTACCTTTCCGTCGAATTATCTGTCACCTTGGCAGAACAGACAGAGCTTAAAAAATTGTATACAAAATGCATTTGGCAACAAATACGACGAGAAAGAAACACTATGACAAAGATATCACATATGAGAAAATACTTAAGCAACAAAATGCATAAAATATGATCGCATCAAAAAATTGAGGAAGGAGAAAAGAAGATGATGCGATTTTCAAAAAACAAAGCAAAGACTGCTGCAATCGCTTTTGTTCTGATGCTAACTATGGCTGTTTCGCTTTTTGCTTTGCCAGCTGCCACCGCACAGGAGTACCAAACGAAAAAGACCTATGCCATCATTGATGCTGTACCTAACCCAGTAGGTGTTAACCAAGAAGTTTTGATCAACCTCGGGATTACAGACTACCTGCGAACCGCAGAGGATGGATGGGAAGATCTAACAGTAACAGTCGAAAGGCCCGACGGCGAAAACAAAACGCTGGGACCGTGGAGAACCGACTCAACGGGAATGACAGGCAAGTCATACGTGCCTGACATAGCAGGCACATACTATTTGCAGACGCACTTCCCTGCACAGTGGTACAACTATACTGAGTTTCAATGGTGGATAGGGCAATGGGTCAATGTGAGTACGTTCTATGAAGCCAGCAACAGCCGAAAACTGGCACTCGTCGTACAGGAGGAGCCAATAGAGTATTATCCAAGCTTTCCGCTTCCAACCGAATACTGGACTCGTCCAATAGATGCACAGATTAGAGAATGGTCATCAATTTCAGGAAGCTGGTTGACGACTCCTGAAAATCTCTTCGCTCCTTACAACGAAGGGCCAGAGAGTGCCCACATACTGTGGGTAAAGCCGCTAACGATAGGAGGCCTCGTCGGCGGAGAGTTGGGCGGACACTCCTTCGAAATGGGAGATGCATACGAAGGCAAATGGACTGGATCAACCGGTCCTTATATGTGGCTTTCATCTGCCATAATCCTTGCCGGAAGACTTTACTACCAACACACTACCCGTGATAACCCGGTGGTATATCATTGTGTAGACCTACATACCGGAGAAGAGCTTTGGTCTAAAACCTTTCTGGATAACCGAACGATAGCGTTTGGTCAGCTATTCTATTGGGACGCATACAACTATCACGGCACTTACGCGTACTTGTGGGTACCTGTTACTTACGGTCCTTGGTGGATGCCCACTTCTGTAGATTGGCATGCGTTTGACGCCTTCACTGGAGATTGGATGTATACCATGGAGGACGTGCCCTCGGGCGACAACCTATACGGTCCAAACGGTGAAATCTACAGATACTCGTTTAACCTAGGGGCTGGCGAGATGACTCTGTGGAACTCAAGTAGAGTTGTCACGCGTGGGGTGACCGGCCAGTATGCAGGTAGTTGGGGTGCCAACGCCCATGGACAAACATTTAACGCGACACGCGGGATTGAATGGACCAAGCCGATACCAACAGACCTACCGGGAAGTGTCGAAAAAACTTTTCTTGAGGATAGAGTAATCGGTGGGAGCATAAGCACTACTGAAGTCAAATTGTGGGGCTTAAGTTTGAAACCAGGGCAAGAAGGGCAAGTTTTGTTCAATGAAACTTGGAACGCACCCGATTATTGGGCTGAAGGCAATGTAACCGTAAGCGGTTTCCAGGGCGGTTGGCAATCTTGGAGTTTAGAAGATAAAGTTGGAGTCCTATGGATAAAAGAGACTAGAGAACATTATGGCTTCAGCCTCGAAAATGGGAAGTATCTATGGGGCCCAACTCCGTCGCAACACTATTTGGACGCGTATGAAGACAACCCCGCCGAAACTAGAGCCATCGCTTACGGCAGGTTCTACTCAGCGAGCGTGTCCGGAATAGTGTACTGTTACAATGTCACGACAGGCAAACTCCTGTGGACCTACGAAGCATATGACCCCTACAACGAAATCTTGTGGGCCAATAATTGGTGGCAAAAACCGGTGTTCATTACCGACGGAAAAATCTACATGGGCCATCTTGAGCACTCTCCCATTGATCCCAGACCGCGCGGTGGGCCATTCATCTGCCTCAACGCAACAACCGGAGATGAAATATGGAGAGCAAATGGCATGTTCCGTCAAACCCGCTGGGGAGGGCCTGCAATTATCGGAGACAGCATAATAGCAACTATGGACACATACGACCAGCGCGTATACGCCATAGGTAAAGGTCCAAGCGCCA
This sequence comes from Candidatus Bathyarchaeota archaeon, assembly GCA_029883255.1. The sequence goes on from JAOUJL010000009.1 coordinate 22,876, forward strand.
CCACAGTCTCAATCCAAAACGACGTTATCACACGCGGAAGCAG
>JAOUJL010000093.1 GCA_029883255.1 Candidatus Bathyarchaeota archaeon
AAGAACAGGAAATGGAGCTCTGGTGACTCTTCGTGGGATAAGAGTATATGTTAACTTTTATGGAATGATCTGTTTCTCGAAAAATATTTATTCATTGATTTTCTTCTTCTGATGGGGTTTTGCATTATGGTAAGTGAGGAGGTTGAGAGGTTAAGGATTCAATCCCACAGCGAATTGGAAATGTTTGTTAAAAAATTTGCCAAGAAATACAGACCTTTGTTCAGGAACGGAACCTTTGGTTATCGCATCCATCCAAATCTAAACTTTCTCTACGAGGTTTACTTGGAGATTAAACTCGCAGAATGAGTTGTAGCTACCTTCAAGCCGATTTGTATGCATAGAATTCGAATAATCGTGCGCGCGTTGCGCTGTGGATGATTTAAATGTAATGATATATATATTCTAAATGCTATAGAAGATTATGAGAGATAGAGATGCCAAGGTGTCCTAAGTGTCATACATTTCGTAAGAAGAGTTATTTTCAACATCATATTAAGATTTGTGTTAAAGCCTAAAAAGTGAATTATTTCCAGACTCACTCCAGGATATCCCCTCTAGTCTTAAGGATCCTAACTACAGGTTCTACGGAACTCTGACGGCTGGATTCGATACCATAGAAGCATGCATGCAAAAAGCTATTCTTTCCCTTTGTGCCTTTTAGGAAGTGCAAAGTTCTTCCTTCATCTTCTTAGCCCTTTGCGACTGTCTATGCTGTTCCCGACCTGCAGCTTTGTCTTTCTTGCTTTTTCTAGCCATATTCTGACCTCCACCTTGCGGATGACCCATGCATGCATACATGCCACGCGTGTAGCAATTAGGACCCTGCACGGAGATTCGATGTATCATCAGCGTCTCCTCAGAATAAAGAAAACACACCAAAACCACAATGTATCAAGATTATACTTCAGAACAAAGAACAACCCGCATTCTTCAAAATAAAGAAAAACCAGAAAAACCCTCAAAGATGATTGGCTGTTTTTCAAGAAAAAGTAATGGTAAGATTTTCAAAATTTTCTGGATTTTCAGCTTCCTGAATGAACATAATCTAAAACCTCACTGCAGGCATTCTTGTCTAAAATAGAGATAGCTAGACGTATTTCAAAATCATTCTTACACTCACAAGGAGTAAAACAACCCCGAAAATTCTTCTAAGATTCTTTGCAGAGATTCTCTTCGAATAGTAGGCTCCCAGTTGAGCTCCAAAAATTACCCCTATAGAAAGAAGTACAACATACTCAAAAAGAACGTTGCCAAATGAAATATGTGTCACAACCCCAGAAATTGAAGTGAATATCATAATAAACATCGAGGTTGCAACCGCAACATGCATTGGCATGTTCATGACGAGGCACATTATCGGAACCATAACTGATCCGCCACCAATCCCCAACAGACCTGACGAAAGCCCTCCGAAGAAACTCAATGCTAGGCCCAAGCCAATGTTTATGTCGTATTCAAAAATATTGCCGTCTGAACCCACAATCATACGATGCCAACTGTCTCTTTTTCTGGGAAATCCGAATTTGAAGAAGCCGAATTTGGTCGTCATGCGCAAAGCAACAAAAACGAGGAAAAAACCGAAGATTAATCCCAACAGTCTTGATTCTATAACAGAGGTCAAATATGCTCCTATGAATGCTCCAGGAATAGTTGCAGCACCCAAAACAAGGCCGACTCTGTAGTCGATTCTCTTCTGCCTGGAATAGTTCATTGTGGACGACAATGAGGTGAAGATGATTGTTGCAAGACTCGTTCCAAAGGCAACACGTGGTTCAATATTGAAAATTAGGCATAAGACAGGTACAATGAAAACGCCACCACCAACACCAATCATTGCCGCGATTATTCCAACAAAAAACGCTATGAGAGGTAGCAGAATAGTAGGATCCAAACGAAATCTCTCCTTACGTATTGTCAGAGTACCAATCAGAGAATACCCAAAATGTTCTTTTAGTTCATAAGTGTTAGCATTATTCCGTCAAAAAAGTAATAGCAAGAGCGGAAAGTGAAGAAGATCAATCGAATCATCTTGGTCACAGGCACGCCAGCGGTGGGAAAAACCACCATCGCGTCTCTACTGGCTTCTAAGCTGAATGCAACACACATTAATCTGACTGAGCTTGTTAAACGAGAAAAACTGATTAGCGGCGCAGATGAAAGAAGAGAAACGTTGATCGCAGATATAGATAAGGTTTCGAAGCATGTGCAAAGAGTCATAGGGGCTTCCAAACAGGACATTATAGTTGACGGTCACTACGCGGTTGATGTTATACCAACGAAAGATATCAACCTTGTTTTTGTTCTCAGGCGGAGCCCAGATGAGCTTAAGAAGGAGATGGAAAAACGTGGTTTTAGAGAAAAGAAGCTTCAGGAAAATCTTGCCGCCGAAATATTGGATATTTGTCTATGGGAAGTCGTGTCGGCCTGCGGTCGTGGCAAGGTGTGCGAAATAGATGTTACGGGTAAAGAGATCGAAGAAGTTGTGGAAGAGGCGATTTTGGTTCTAGAAGGAAAAAAGAAATGCAGAATTGGGGTAGTAGACTGGTTGGGAAAATTGGATAGCGAAGATCGGTTGCACGATTTCCTGAAATTTTCTTAGGTCTATCCAAGCCTCCGCATCATTGCACGTTTCGTAAGCAATGTGATGCCACGACGATTAGCGTATGCTTTCGCATGGCCACTGAATTTTTCAGATATCATCATCGGATTGGAGAAACCTACGTCTGCTGATGCTTTATCCATGTTTATGACCATGTTGACGCCAACCGTTCGATTCCACTCTTTGATTAAAACTACGTGTTTTTCTTTCCCCTTTCGGATAACGAAGTCAAACCTGCGCGAAAGCCCGGAAAAACCCTCAAAGATAGCATCTTTCTCCATCCTATAACCATTTTGTCTGAAATATTCGATTGCAAGATTGGCGATAGGAGTCTTACCCACTCGTTTTGCCTCCTTTAACAACTGACAATAGTTTTATGATTAAATGTAATCATATAACTATCATGTACAATTTAAAACTTACAGGAAGATTTTTGCGCACTCGTGCTTTTCGCCTAACAGGAGCGCCTACTGAATGTACGTCGTGATCACTTGCTATAAATGCGGCCAGCTTCTGCTGGCCAAAACTGATCAAAGAACGAGACAATGTCCCTATTGTGAAGCTCGACTGATTTTAGACAAAACGAAAAAGATTGCATCTGCGAAAACCGCTCAGGAAGCCTCAGTCCTTATTCGAGCCTTGAAAAGGAAGAAGAACGTAAAAACACTTGAACCGGATTCTACAGGATAAACGATTCTAAATTTTGATACTAAATTCATAGTTTCCCTCCATTTCTTTTTTATACAAGTTTGGTGCAAACAATTGTAAAATGGGGTCTGGTTGAATGATCAGTAAAAGCGAAATCTTGGCGTATGTGGTTCTATTCTTGGGCGTAGGTCTATTAGTGTTCACGTTCTTCAACGCTTACCTGTTTCTCGTAGGCGCACTAGAGATTCCATCACTTGAAGATATCGATCGTCTTGAGCAACTTTTCGGTGTCTTTGCTCCATTGATTGAAACATGCATCCGAATCATGTACCTTGGCATAATGGGATGGATCGGCTCAATACTGACGGTGAGAGGAATACAGTTTCATACGCAACTCAGGCAGAAAGAAAGCTAGAGGCTAAAACAAAACTTCGTCCTAAACAAGGAATCAAGCTTCCTCAGACATTTCAAGCGACAGTGAAGGAAGAAAAAGCGAATGAGACAAGCTATAAGGGCGTTGGGCTGGACGCCAAAAATTTTCTGGATTGTCATAACTGTCTTTATGATTACATGTTTGTATTCAGCCATGGGTCTGATGACGGCTCGTAGCATACAATTCGGAGAGTTCGAGGTCTCGTTTCATAATAGGACCACAACTGTGTCCCTGCCTTTCTCCTTCAACAACACAGGTCTCTACGACATATCAGACATGAACATAACAACACGTATCGCAGACTACAATGGAACGTTAATATCGGCATCCACAACGTTTGTACCCTTGATACCGCGTGGAAGCAATGTTGAAGAAGTGCACAATATATCCATTAGCCTAGACGAGATTGCATCTAAAAATACCACATATCTGCTCTTTAACAGCGGCAATTTCAGCATTGAAATCTTCGCAGGCTTAGTATTTGCACGTGTCTTCCCTTTTCAGATATCAATAAATACATCGATGCCTTGGGGAGCGCCTTTCAGTAACTTCTCCATTGGAGAAGTTTCTTTTGATTACGTTATACGGACAGTGAGTGTCCCTTTGAGTTTCAAAAATGATTCACCATACTTTGACGTTAGTGCCAACATACATTTTGGTATCTACAATCATGAGAATGTTCTTGTGCACTCCGGTGTGATAACACCCCCGTTAGAGGTGAAATCGGGTGATAGCCATGAGGACCCACTAGAATTGTCTGTGGGTCCATCTGTGGATCTTTTAGAGCTGAAGGAAAGAGGTAGAATCCACTTCTTTTTTGAGACTTCAATTTTCGGCTTTGAGAAGGAGATAAAGTGGGGTGATGTTGGTGACTGAAAAAAAGGGAAAGGAAACGTTTGCAGATAGGATTAAGCCAAGAGTTTTTAAGGCAACCATAATAGGTATTATCACTTTTTTTCTCTACTATGTGTTGCCAACGCTTCTGTTCTCAACATTTCCTACTGAAAACCTTCCTTCCGAATTTGATCCATACTTTTCCAGATACGAAAACCTCTTTTACATTTTTGCAGCAATAATCATCTGCTTCGCGGTTGTAAACCAACTTTCATCTGGAACAATTTTTCAACACGCATTTAACGTCGCAAAAGCGATAATTCTAATAATATACTTCATTTATGCCTTGGAAGGAGGCATCCTTACTCTAAGCATGTCCCTAGAGGGGAATATGGTAAACATTGTGGCTAATCTCACAGCTTTTCTGGCGATTCTGATATCAGTCAACCTTCTAACGCTAGCAAAAAATATGCTTGAAGCGATAAACTTTCTCTCGCAAAAAGTAGAGCAACCACCCACCGAAATTACTAAGGAAGAAGAAATGGCTTCAATCCCAGAATTAAAATGAAAATGAAGTACGTCTACACTCCGATGCTGACCTCACCTTACCTTCTTTAACGCCAGCAACGTTGGTCAGAAGTCTCCAAGACTGAACCATAGAGAAAGGTTGCAGTGGGTTTGACGTACCTCCAAAGCGTGTCTGTGATTATACCTGATGGCGGAATTGCCAACCCGATAATTGGGTGAAAAGGTTCCCAAGGCAATTCCCCGCAGTTCTTTTGGTGCTAAATCTGAGAAGAAAGCCCTCTGTTTTCCTTCAACCATTGCATGTATGATTAAACCTATTTCTGGTTACATTTCTGAATAAGATCGCTATACGACAGTTTTTCCAGGTTTTCAGTTTTTATTCCAAGTTTTTTCATCAACCCTTTTAAAGTCTGCTGATTTTTTCTGATTGCTTGTAGATCAGCGGTTGTCTCTCTTTCAAATTCAACGAAAACTCCAAGTTTCTTAACAGTGTCTAAATGTATTTGTGTTCCTTGGTATCGATAAACTTCCCTCAACTTTTCTACAGTCACCCCGGTTTTCAAAACTTTTTCAAGCAAGCTCTTAAAAACTGCTGGCTCCTGAACTTCGAGAATGAAAACGTCACTTCTTTTTGGCCCCGAAACATTTTCTCTTTTATAATAAACCAGTTCCACCGTGTTTTTGCCTTCTACTTCTCGAAGCTTTAACCTTCCCTCCGGAACCTCAAAGTAAACGTCAACCTGCTTGAACGTTCCGATATGATGAGCCTTTAAATCGATTATTTTTCCTCTAATCAGATCAAGAGTGTTAACTCTTGCCTTCAACTCAACCATTTTATGTTCAACTTTGCACAGCATTTGAGAAGTCAACTTTTCTTCGGCCCTCTTGAACAGAGTTTCAATTGTTT
>JAOUJL010000094.1 GCA_029883255.1 Candidatus Bathyarchaeota archaeon
CGGTAATGAGTTTTTCAGGATCGATTCTTCCATGGTAACCGCCGATGCAAACATCACAGACCCATGTGCCATTTGCAACCAGTTTGACTGGGTAGTGTTGAGTTACTTTTTTTCCAGTTTGTTTGTCTTGAACTTCGATGAACTTGCCTTTTTCTGCCCATACTTCACCAACAGGTAGATTGCCATATTTTCCTAATTTACCATAAACGTTTGGTGGAACGATTGTGCAGTCTGTTTCGAATTTTACGATTTCTGGAATTGTTATTTCGATGTTGGCTCCGCTGGGCGCCGTTATATGCAGTTCTTTAACGTCCTGTAATTTCTGTAACATCATCTCTGCTTCTTCTGCAAGCGCTTTGTAGTCGCATTGCAACGGACCGTTAACAGCCATATCTAAGGTGATGTCCGGAGAATGCGCCCAGCTGATTGGGACTTCTTCTATTGTTTTGAATAGCAACTCTATTCTGGCGCCTAATTCTTTCAAACTCCAATCTGGATGTTCACTGTAATCGAAAAGTCCCATCCCTCCCTTTGGTGTTCTTTCCCGAAGTAGCTTTAAAAGTTCTTCAGGAAAATGCTTGTAGGGCTTGTCAGCAGAAAGATCAAGTCTTTTAACGTTCAATCTGCAGTTTTGGGACGCTTTCAAGGCAGCGTCAGTTAATACGGGTGAATTTCTGTTGACAACGAGGTAAGAATCTGTGGGTTTCAACCTCTGGGAATACCGCATAAACTCCGCTAGTTTGCTCACAACTTTGTCAAAGTCTTTTGCGCTTAACGTTTGCATATCTAACCGAAGGAAAATCTCTGCTTATAAAGATAATTTTATTCTTTTTCTGCTCTATTTTGCAGATTCTCTATTTTTGCCTTCAAGTCTTGCAACCTTTGTTTGAAAATCTCCTCTTCCCTTTTTGGCGTACATTCTAAGGCATCCTTCAACGAGTTGAGATACCCTGATCTTTCTGAAGAGGCGAAGATAATGTAGGTTGCTCCTACGAATGCCAACACAAATCCGCTTAAGGTCATAGACAGACTTATCAAACTCGTGGGATCAGAGGTTTGTTTCCAAGGAATAAACATGAACCAATCGGGGTTTCCAACAGTGATGAAGGTGATAAGCAGTCCTCCCACAAGCAGGGTTATGCCTAAAACAATTAGCGAGAATCCAACAGACTCTTTATGCCTTGATTCCGCTGCTTTTTCACGTATGTACTCTTCGAATGACATAGATTTTCATGCCTATTTCTCTAAACAGATAGGTAAGTTTTGTGAAGCCCAGCTTCAGATTTCAAGGACCAAGGAATTCATTGACCCTTGCATGCATAGAATGCACAATGATTGCTTAGCCCAGCAAACATTTTATCGTTTCTGGGCATGTAAGGCATTCGTTTGGGATTGGAGTGTTTCTTGCCCGTCCTTTCAAGTATCCCAAATAGTGAGGACAGTTTTGTGGGCCTGTCTTGTTAGTCTCGGCTGCTTCAACCGGCTTTTTGACTGATGGTTTTGGAGCACTTTCCTGTTCAGTCGTAGCATCCAGTTTTGACATGCAATAGGGACAAACGTAAAAAACGTTCTCCTTTGATTCCCTAGACAAGTCGATCATTTCTAATGGTTCAGTTATGATCTTTGCACATTTTTTGTTTGGACAAGCAAGGCCTTCAGATTTCGGGTGTGCCTCGTGTGTTGGATAAGAGTTTTGTTGCTTCGTTGTGATGGATTCAGGATAAGATTCGTCTTCTGGGTTTTCTGGTTCGAGGGCGGGTTCTTCCTTGTTTTTGGTTTTGGATCTCAGGAGCTGTCTTGTATGTTTCTTCGTTTGATCTCACCTTTTCGTTATTTTGCTAGAAGTAAACAAAAACGTTGTGAATTGAAGATCATTATTACAAGCATGCACTCCAATGCGTTATTCGTATCTGCGCAAATACATGATGTCTTGTTCTGGTTTGTCAACTACTTCTTTAGCGATTCTTTTTTTATTTTTCACAGCATTCACTAAGGATTCTTGACTTTTCAGAGTATTTGTTGTTTATGAATCCAAAATATAGATGTTGCATCCATGTGGGCATATGAGACTTACGCTAATTCATTTGCTTGAGATTTCAAACAGATAGCCTTGGCAAACATCACCCAAACTCTCAAGACCTGAAATCTCACCATTGGTCATTTGAAACGGAAAAATTCACGCCTAGGGTTTAGTCGAAGCATGCCTATTCAGTAACTATTTCGCGATTTTGAGGATGTACCGCAAAGGAATCTGAACCAGCTGACGCCCCTCGAGAGCTTCAAAGAAAAATCAGCTGGATAACGAGATTTCAGTCTTAAGGGTTTAATAGTTTACCTTCGTGGTCAATTTCCATGCTTCGAATTCTGGTGGTGGAGATAGGAATGCAATCTTCTGCGGGAACCATGTCAATGATTATAATTTTCAAGGGATGTAGTCCTTTTACCCTTCGTTTTTCGTTGATTTCATGCGCAACTGATTCGGTCTCCCGGCTTACAACCAAAGCGTCCAGTTCATTACTTGACAGCGTAACGCCGTAATGGTCATATAGAGGAACAATCTCTGCTCGTTCAAGCAAACCCCTCCTCCTAAGAAAGCTTTTCAGCTCCTCTAATCGAACATCATAGGTCGCTACTTTGTGGGGTTTCTCCATTTTTTGGACCAAAACATCTACGGAAAGACCTACTAAAACTTGTTTGCCAACTTCAAAGGCTTTAAGTATCAACGCTCTGTGACCTTTATGAAACTCATCGAACGTTCCACCAACAGCTACATTTTTGAGTTTTTTTCCCACGGCAAGGTCACCTGAGCCATCGTGCACCTTGAAAATCGATTCTGGCTATAATAATCCCTTCACTCGGTGCGACTTTTTTGAAAGCCTTTACAACCGCTTCCACTCTATCAACTGTAACAAGGGCATGGACTGCTTCACCTATCATATTTTGTGTAGCACCAACAGCTCCAGCTTTTTCCGCAAGCTCAATCAACTTTTGAACGCGATCCGTAACTAGGCCGGTTTTTATGGCGAATTCCTTGCTTGCGAGCATAAAATTTTCAAGAGATGGTTCAGCCAGGATTTTGTCTACGGTTCGTCGTCCCCACTTATTGATTATCAACCTTTTTTCTTGGGAGGAAAGCATTTCCTTTGTTGGAAAAGGTCTGTAGGTAACGGTGATTATTCTGTGGTCAGAAGAAATTGGAATACGATCGATGGAGGCGTAGCCAGGTGCGCCTGGTTCAACTGTGATAACACATCCCCCTAACATCAGTGGACCAACCGTTCCTAATCCTGTACGGCATTTCACCTCAGCTACGTGGGCTATTCGACCCAACTGGTTGCATGTAAGGTTGATGTTTAGGATTTTGCTGAGTGCGAAGGCTGTTCCTAACGCTCCTCCAGCGCTAGAGCCAAATCCAGCCCCAATTGGAATCTCGACGTGGTGCCGTACTGTAACATCATGTTTTCCTTCAACACTGTGGAGTAGAGTCTCTACCACCGTCTTTGTTGTTTCCGCCTCTGGTGCAGGCTTACCGTTTATGAAAACACGGATACTCGCCTCTCCTGATTCGGTGGCGCTAACTTCTGTTAGAACTCCCTTTTCAATGGCAAATCCTCCGCCACGTGCACCTACTCGTTCAAGGTCTGTGATAGGCTTTCCATCATGTGTTCTATCGCAGATTTCAAAAAAGCTAGAAATCCCTGCTGGACAAAAAGCCTGTGCTTTTTTCATCACCCACTATCTGCCTCTTTTTTCCTAGACCGCAAAGAAGGATAGGCTTTGTAGCATGCTTTTAAGATTGGAGGGCCAAGCAACAGTAGAAAGGGAATCTCTGTGGTGAAAGTCCAAACAAACCACAACAAACTAAAGTAAAAAGGTGCATTGAACAGTCCGCCTAAAGAGAAGAATTGGGTCCAAGCCCAAAGTCCTAAGCCGATAATTGCACTTCCTACACCAAGCCCTATGACCGAAGCAACACCATAACTCCTCCATTCAGGCCACAAATAGGCCACAACAATTATCAGAAGATAGCTTCCGCCAATGGCACCAAGAAACAAAAGAACGCTGTTAATTGTTGAGAGTCCCGTAAATCCGAAGGTTTCTGAATTATAATACATTATTGAAAAGACACCTCCAAATATGGTGAGAGAACCAATCGCAAGAACCAGTGGGAGCTTCTTCAAATTTATCTCCTTTTTTGCAATATAACCAAGCAAGTAGAAAGCTACAAAGTTTGAGGTCACGCCAACTGATATGCTCAGGAGAGCGTTTCCGTGAGCAACCATATCACTCACGAAAATCCCTAGAGCAGCCCCAACTCCCCCTACCAATGGTCCAAAAAGCGTAGCGAAAACCGCGGGAATAACTACAACAGGCCAAAATCTGACAATACCTATAGGAGGTGGTGCAAGAATACCAAAGTACGTCATAATTCCTACCGCCGCGTACAGAGCAGCGTTGATTGCAGTCATCGCAATCTGTAAAGGCGTTAAAAACACAGTTTTTTGCTCTTTCTCGCTCATCTTCTTCACCCTTGCTGTAAGGAATTCCAACATAGACTGGTTATACTCAAATAAGAATTTTGTATGGATTGTTTAAACCTCTCTAGATTCAATGTTGTTTTCGCTGAACACTCAAGATTCTTGGAAACGAACCTTCAAAAAGCGTCTATCTCACATAGCCTTCAAAGAATACAGCAAAAAATCCTATAATCATCTACAAGCGAAACGCAAAGTTTAAGGGGATGCAGAAGATTTTCACTTACAATCTTCTCAGAACATGAGGTTCAAAGATTTGAGCGTCAAAATGTCGTTAGAAGAAAGAAAGGCAAAAGTTCTCATAAAACTTCGCGGATACAAACTAATAAAACGACAGGAACAGAAAGACGTCATCAGCTTTATCATAAAGATGCCTAGAGAAAAAAAGAAAGCCCTCCTCTGGTGCGTACCAACCGAAGGAACCGTAGGAGTTGCATATGCAAACCAACTAGATAAAGCCATGAAGGAGGCAGAGGTTGATAATGGAATCATCGTCACCAGCGGACGGTACACTCAGTCGGCTAAAAAAAAGGCAAAGGAGAAAAGAATCGAATTGATCCCAAGAATCTTTCCAGCCTTCAACATTTTCAATCATACACTCGTACCTATACACGAAGTCCTCGCACGAGAGGAGAAAGAAGAACTACTAGCAAAATACGGGGTGCGCCCCTATCAACTGCCTCAGATAAGAGCCTCAGATCCCGCAGCCAGAGCGATTGGTGCTAGGCCCGGGGACATTGTCAGAATTATCAGAGAAAGCCAGACCGCTGGAAAATACATAGCATATAGATACGTCGTTGAAAACTAGTTTCATTCTCTTTCTTTTGCAACCATAACTTCTGTCGCTTTGATCACCGCTTCCACATTGTTTCCCGGTTTTATGTCTAGCTCTTCCACAGCTTCTTTAGATATGAGCGCAGTTATGATGACAGGTTTGTTTATTTTAATCTTAACTTTCGTGGCGACCACTCCTTTTTCTACTTTTTTAACCACTCCTTTCAACCGGTTTCGCGCACTTATCTTCAATCCAACAGCCTCCCAATGTTCCTCATCACCTAAAATCTCACCCACGTAACCTTCAACCCGCCTATACTCTTTTAACAAATCTTCTCCCAGCTTAGTTAGTTTCGCCCCACCACCTGTTCTTCCACCTCTATATGTTTGCACGATCGGTTCTTGTAACGTTTTCTCCGTCTTTGCTAGATAATTCCACACATACCGATACGACATTCCAACTCTCCTTGCAGCTTTAGAAATGGACTCTTCTTCTTGGATAGCCTCTAGAATCTTAGCCCCGCCTTTTCCGAGGATGGGTTCTCCTTTGTATTCCAGCCAGACCTTGCACATAGGCTTATGTTTTTCTTTGGT
>JAOUJL010000095.1 GCA_029883255.1 Candidatus Bathyarchaeota archaeon
ACTTGACGAAGACGCCCTAATAAAAAAAGTTAATCTAATAGTGGCTACAACAAACAACGCTTCAGCAATATGCATGTCCATAAGAGACGCAGCCAAGGGCCTTATACACGGCGGAGAAGTGAACCAAGGAATATTGAACATGGTGGAGATGGCTTTCAGGGCCTACGATCCATGCTGGGCCTGCGCTACCCACTTCGCAATAGGTCAAATGCCCCTCGAACTTAAAATATATGACCACAACAAAAAGTTGCTGAAAACCTTGAGAAGGTAATGCGCGCGACGCCTTGAAAGCCGCAGGTCATGAGTTCGAATATCGCTCAGGACTCTTCCCAACACTCTCGCCACAACTTTCTAACCATTATTCTTTCATTACTTAGTTGGTAAAAACTTCATAAAGTTAGAACAGAAAGTTTTAAAAACGTGCTTATGGTAGTCTGATGTTCACTACATCCAAAGATGAAGCTCATGTCTGAGGAAAAACGAAAGGTGGATAAAGCCAAAGCTAAGGTTATGGCCGAACATACGAAAAAACAGAGACTTATCTTAAAGGAGATCGAGAACAAAAAATCAGCAACTATACCAGAGGTTTCGGAGGCAACGGGACTACAAGAGAGCGACGTTTTCAAACGTGTAACTGCCCTAACACAGTTTCGTAAGGTCAAAGTCGTTGGTGAGAAAGAAGGCTACCTCGTATACGCTTTGGCTAAAGAATAGAAGTGCACACAACACCCCGTTTCTTTTCGGAACCACCATTATAGGCTTCGCTCATCATTATGGAGCTTTGATTTCAGATGCAACAATTGACCTTAGGCCCTAGCAAACCATCACTCATGAAGACAGTAAACTACCACTCAGACTAGCATTTCCAGCTTGTTTGTAGCCCTCTTAGAGAAACTTTACTTTGACTAGATGCACCGAGCAAGATATGCAAGGATCGTAGGCTCTTGCAATTAACTCAAGAGGTGCTTCTAGATTCTCCTTTCTTTCAGCAAGCAGTCTTTCAGCAGCAACTCTAAAGTCCTTCTCTATGTTAGCCCAGTTCAAAGCGGTGGGCGTTATAACGTTGGCCTTAGTTATGCAACCGCTTTCGTCGAAGGAATAGTTATGGTAAAGGATTCCCCTCGGGGCCTCGACAGCGCCGACTGCAGAGCTTTCCCTCAGCTCAATTTCTGCCAATTCCTCTTTTTCAAGCCCGCTGCTCAAAAGCTTGTCTATGTCTTCGATGCATCTATCTACGCAGTGAACCAGCTCTATTGCTTGAGCTAAGTTATTATTCAATGAATTCTTTGGGTCCAATTTATCTTCGTGCTCGTTGAACAACTCCTTGGTTGTTCCGTAGAGTTTGTCTTTGCAAAGCAATACTCTGGGAAGGGCTCCAACCATGAAAGGAGAACCCTTGTATGAAGAATGTTTTGCATGGGAGTGTTTCACCACTTTTTCGTTCGTCAGTTGTTTGTACTCTTCAACTCTTCTCCGTTCTCCATTGGAAATCAGCACGTAATCGCCGATATATCCGAATTTGTTTCCGGGATCCAACGCCATAAGAGTGTTGTCTGAGTAGGCAGAATTAGGGATGTCCAAGGATGAGAACAGGTTTACGGCGAGTTCAGCGGTTGCTTTGGAGGCTTCCATGGCTTTCTTGATTGTGAGCAGGTCTTCCTCTTTTGGTATGGTTGAAAATCCTCCTACGCGTTCGTTCATGCCGTGGACTTCTCTTCCACTCAAAGTGATGTGAATCATGTTTCCAGCTTTTTTTAGTTGGAGTGCCGCTTTCACTTCCTTGGCATATTTGTCTACCATGCTTATTGCATCGGGGTATCCTAGGTAGTCTGGAAGGGCGAGCATGAATACATGTAATGCATGGCTTTCAACCATCTCTCCATGTATGAGGAGGTCTCTTAGCAACGTTGTCTGGGGGGTAACCTCAACTTTGAAGGCTTTCTCGATGGTGCGAATAGACGCGAGGCTGTGGGCCGCAGTGCATATTGCGCAGATTCTCCGCATTACATCTGGAACCTTGTCGTACTTTACTCCTTCGATGAACGACTCAAAAAATCTTGGGCCTTCAAAAACGTTCATCTTGATGTCCTTTACTTTTTGGCCTTCAACTGTGACCTCTATTCCCCCGTGGCCTTCAACTCTGGTCACATGCTCCACTACTATTTCTTTACTCATTTTATTTGCCTCCCTTGCCGCCTGTTTTTTCTCTAAGCATTTTGGATAATTTGGCTATTCCCTCAAAGTTAGCACCGAAGAATCTCAGTCTGTTTTCTATGTATCTTTCGTCGTAGCCTTTCTCTTTGAGGGTATGTAGTTCTTCTGCAGCGTTTGTCTCATCCTTTATGGGGCCTCTGCAGCCGACGCAGTCTATACCTAAGCTGGGGCATCTGGCGTCACAACCTGCAACAGTTATTGGTCCTAGGCAAGGCATTCCTTTGTCTACCAACAAGCACTGGTATTCATTGAGTTTGCATTCAACGCATACCGGATAGTCTTTTATTTCTGGTAGGTCACCGTGGAGTAGTGAGAGAAACACTTGCCGGATTTCGGTTTTCTCTATGGGGCAACCCGGTAGCTCCAAATCGACGTTTACATATTTTGAAAGACCGTATGGTTCAAGAACTTTAAAATAATCTTCTTCTTTGCCGTATACCTTCCTCATCTTTTCGATCATGGTCATCTCCTGGTTTCTCATGGCTTGGACGCATCCCCCTATGGCACAGTCCCCTATGGCGATGAGCAACTTGCTTTTCTTTCTTATCTCTTCTAGGCGCTTCAAATCCGTTTTAGTGCTGACGGATCCTTCTACCAAGGCTATGTCTACTTCTTCATCTTTTTGGACACTGCTGGCCTCTTGGAAGGCTACTATCTCCACATTGCCTAGCAGGCTCAGCAATTCGTCTTCGAGGTTCAAAATCATAAGCTGGTCGCCAGCGCAGCCAGTGAGACTGTAAACACCAATCTTTGGTTTTGCCATGTTACGCATCTCCTATATCATGCCTTTCGTATGAAGAGCGTCCCAGTAGGTAAACACTGGGCCATCTTTGCAGACGTATCTTATGGACGTCCCGTCGCCGACTATGCAGTGACCACATTTTCCTATTCCACACTTCATCCTTCTTTCAAGGGTCATGTATATCTTCTTGGGAGGAACGTTCCTCTTCGTAAGTTCTCGCACAACGAATTTGTACATTATAGGTGGACCGCAGATTATGGCATATGTATCTTTGGGAGACACCTCTATTTTTTCAAACAACTTAGTTACGACACCGGTCATGCACCTGCTACTGTGCTCTGCTTCTAACGAAAGGCATTGTTTATCTTTTGAGTCTTCATAAGACAGGTAAAATTTGCAACCCAACTTGTCGCCTTCTGCAAGAAGGTTGTAGAACTCGTCTCTGAACAACATGGTGTCGTAGGTTCTGATACCGTAGAAGACTGTTATGTCCTTGTATTTCGCTCTGTTTTCTAGGGCGTATTGGAGAACTGATCTGAGGGGCGCGACACCTAGGCCTCCAGCTACCAGCAGTAAGTTGCTCCCTTCCAGTTCCTCCATTGGAAATCCGTTTCCGTAGGGACCCCTTATTCCCACAAGCGATCCAACGTCTAGGTGATGGAGCGCATTGGTAACTCGCCCCACGTTTCTGACGCACAAATCAATGAGACTTTTTTTGGTTGGTATGGAACATATGGAAATCGGGGCTTCTCCCACCCCCATAACGCTGACTTCTATGAACTGCCCAGGCTTATAATCGAACACCTCTGCGAACTTTGTATCCAGTACTTCCGCTTGGAGAAATCTTTCTATCGCCGTCATCTTCTCAGTTTTCACAATCTTCGCTGGGTTTGGAAGGAGTACATTTTCCATCATAGTTCACCTCTCACCTTCTTCAGAACTTCGACATAATCTATTTTGGAGGGGCAATAAACGCTGCATCTTCCGCAACCAACGCAGTTCAGCATGTCTTCTCTCAGACTTCCCTTACAGTTAAATCTGTTTCTAAGCCTCTCAATTCTTGTAGGTCTAAAGTTTAGGCCCCCAGCGACTAAACCATGTTTCCTAAGCATACAGGAATCCAGCCTCCTCAGCCTTTCCCCGCTTTTTAGATCCAAATCAACACTGTCAACAACGTCATAGCATCGGCAAGTAGGACAAACCATGTTGCAACTGCCACACCCGAAGCACTTGTCGGTGTATTCCTTCCACACTTCACTTTCGAAGGCGAGAGCAAGCATATCCGTGAGCCCACGAATGTTCAATTCAAGGGTATACTCTTCTTCTCTCTTTCTCTCAGCCTCTCTAAACTTGTCCACGTCGCTGCTCTCTACATTCTTTATCAACTCTGAATTCTCGCTTGCGATAGCGTTTCCCTTGTCGCTTCCGATTCTTACAAAGAACCCGTCTTTCATTTCGTGCAGAAATAAATCGAATCCGTCCGTAGCATAATTGGTTCCTAGAGACTGGCAGAAACAGTATTCGTCTGGGTGGCAACTGTAGCCTATTATTACCGCATTCTCTCTTCTCATTTTGTAGTATTTGTCCGGAGTTTCATCCATGTAGATTTTGTCCATAAGTTTCAACGCATTGATGTCGCATGGATGCACCCCAAAGACAACAATTTTTCCTTCTTCAATGGTTTCCTCATAGTCGCCCTTTTCTTCATTAAAGGTGAATATTCTTTCCTTAAGCTTCAGGAAGAATTTCTTAGGGGGAATCATCGTTCTCGTGTAATCGAGGCTCATTTCTTTCGAATTTTTGATCTCTTGAAAAGAGTAGTATTCGCCGATTTTGACAGGACCATAAACTTTTCCATAAGCTTTCAAGTTCTCTATAAAAGCGTCGAGGTTTTCTTTAGGCAATTTTACATATTGCAAGATTTTCACTCCTAGCGAGTCTTCTTACAATTTCAAACTGGTGGAAGACACAAATAACGCTGTTTAAGTCTATAAATTTTACTAGTAGCGTGCTCTCCCATGATTCTTAGTTAAATCTTCATTTCAGTTATCAACCGCGCCCTTCACTTTCTTAATCTTAAAGGTCTGTGAACAACAAAAATCGGTAGCCGGAGATGTCGTGGCTGAGTTTTGAAGTAGCTTGTGAGAGGTCACTCAAACAACGTTATAGCTTTGTGAATAAACGCCCGAAGAGAACTGAAAAAGTCAGGCCCCATAGAACTTGTGACTGGTTAATGACAAAGAGAGAGTTCCAAAAGTAGCAAGACCATTTCTATTCTTTTGCGAGCACATATTGATGATTCTTGGCGTCGCAGTCGATTTTTCCTTTTTCAAAGAGTTTTCGCAAGGATTTGAAAACGGTTTTCGGGGGTTTCCTTATTTGATCAGCGATCTCAACGAGGCTTAAGGGTTTTCTTGAGTTTTCCAGCAGCGAAATGATTTGGTCTTCGACCTTTCCCATGTCAGATCACTCCCTAGTCAGTCATTTTTTATCAATTTTCCTTTTCATTGCTGTATCCCGTGGTGAAACAGATTCAAAGTAATACGTGATAGGAGTTCTTCACACGTCACACGAGGAAATCTATCGACACTCATTCTAGGTTCGTTTAGCTTCCTTTTATGAGCTCTTTTTGCCACTCTACCGCTGCTTTAAAGTCCATGATTTTCTCAAGTTCCGCGTCAAGATTTGTCGGAGTTACGACCAAGAGCCATCCCTTGTCGTAGGGATCTTCGTTAAGCAGTTCGGGTTTGGACTCCAACTCTTCATTCACTTCTTCAATTGTGCCGCTTATGGGGGCAACTAGGTCTGAGACGGCTTTCACGGATTCCACGGTTCCGAAGGGATCGTTTTGGGTGATTGTGTCACCTACGCTGGGAAGCTCGACGTAAACGATTTCTCGGAGTTGTTTTTGGGCGTAG
>JAOUJL010000010.1 GCA_029883255.1 Candidatus Bathyarchaeota archaeon
GATTCAGCATACATCTATGGATATTAATGGAATAGGAAGGAAGGTACCATCAGAAAATACTACTTCAGATATATGTGTATACGAAATCGAGTATACACTAATAGAGTGAGGGGTAAAAAATCAAAGAAAACTTACCCCTCATAATGAAAAATACGAGGGGTAAAAAAGAGTCAAAAAGTTACCCCTCAACCTGGTAACAAAGTTAATTATGAGGTATCGCTATTGGAGTTCATTCATTATGCATGCATAGGAAAGGAGAGTTCTGAAACTGCTGAGAAAGTTTGCATGTGCATAACTTCCTTAACAAAGCGAAGCAAAGAAAAGCAAGGGCTACTGTTTAGCAAGGTCATTCACAATTCTAGAGAGCTCTTGGGGTCTGTTTGTTGGTTTTTTTTCTTTTCGCATTAAGAGATATTCGATATGATCATGTTCAAAAACACAAACAACAAAAGAGAATCCCCGGAAATGATAGATTATAGAAAAAAATTGAGCGATTAAAGAACTTAGGGTTCTCATTGGAAGAGTAAAGAGATTTCTCTGTCAACTGGCATAGTACTGATCCTTGGAGAGGCTGAAAAGCAAAGGTTCATGTCCTCATTTCTAAAGACTACTTTCTTCCTGAATCTAATAATTACCATTTAATGTATAGAGATTATACCTAGAAATAGAAAAAAAGGGGAATTTAGGCAGTTTTTCCATAGTCTTTTGCTACCGTTGCGATATCCATGATGTTGATTACTCCGTATGGCTTTGCTACATCAGCTATCTCGTTCCAGTTTGGATCTCCTGGTTTACTTCCATATGCTTTAGCGACTATGGCTATGTCTCTGATGTCGACTTTTCCATCACCGTTTACGTCAGTAGCTAATCGAGTGTATATTTGAGTTTCGCTTTG
Source organism: Candidatus Bathyarchaeota archaeon (assembly GCA_029883255.1). Next base: position 896 of record JAOUJL010000010.1, read on the forward strand.
AGCTTCGTTATCAACCCAATCGGTAGCAATTATGTAGTATCTTAGTGTGCTGTTCTTGGGTATTGGTGGGATTGTTAGAATGAATGTGGTAGAGTTGAAGGTGTCGCCAGAGAACCATTCCATGGTTTTGTTGTTCCATGGGCCATCATCCACAGAATAGAATAGTTGCACACTATCTACTCCTGTTACTAGGTCTTCAACTGTGGCGTTGATCATCAGGCCTTCTGGTGTCTCTACTGGGGTTTGCACTTCGATGGTTGGAGGTGTACTATCCACAGCAGCGAAGTAAACAAACTGCCAGAACATAAGTTTTGTTTCATTGCTGAACGCTCTCAAAGTAACAATGCCTATGTCACCTTCTTTTGCGTCAGGAGCTGCTGTTATGTTAAGGGTTATTAGATATGGTGTTTCAAATAAAGTGTTGTCTGGTGGAGCTACGCTGTAGCTCCAGCCTGGAGGTAGCTCCGCCTCACTCCCTATCCATGCCCAAGATCCACCTTCCAATAATGTAGTAAAGGTAACCTCTCCACCAGTCGCAACTAATTTCCCATTATCACACTCCCTAACGTCAACGAATTCAACTACTATCTCTGCTGTATACATTTTTATAACACATTCTTCGACAGTTGTAACTGTTATCGGTAATATGTTTGTCCAATTCATTTCTCTTTTCCTACCGCCCAGATACCCAAGGAAAATTGGAACATCAACAGAGTCCCCCTGTTGCCCAGTTTTTTTCAACGAGTATGTTTTTTCTAGATGGCCCTCGTATTTCTCACCGATGTAGAGATGAAACACTTGTTCACGCGACTGAACCTCGCAACCTCTAACTATGACCTTTCCATCGTAGCCTTTCGAACCAATACGAATAAAACCGAGAGGTAGAATCCATTCCCTTAGTCTACTTGAATAACCTTTCCACCTAAAGTTGATTGTGAGACCTTCGGGTGCCGATAGACTGATTCTGCCCATGAGAGGAAATCTGTCGATGTTGTCATTGTTAATAATATAAGGTGTATCCCATACACCCCAACTGTCACGCTCCTCAGCATCCGGGTATCTCTCCTCGTAGTCACCCCAGTAGTTGCCTTCTTCACCGTTGTCCCAAGTGTTGACACCGTCACCCTCAGCTTGAACTCTGTTACACATGACATGATTGTGATGAAAGATGTTGTCACTGGAAGAGCTAAGATAGATTCCGACATCACTGTTATTCCAGATCCTATTGTGAGTGATGACGTTGTGGCCGGAACTATCGAGACGGATTCCATCCAACGTGTTTTCTAAGATGTCGTTGTTATGAATGACATTGCCACTCGACCGGTCGAGTCTGATTCCAACACCATTGCTGTTCAAAATTTTGTTGCCAGAGATGGTGTTGTCAATCGTAGCGTCGAGCCCGATGCCATCGTCACCATTGTTCGAGATAGTGTTGTTCGAGATAATGTTGTTACCCATGAAGCCTCCCCAGACAGTGATCCCGTCCTTATAGTTTTTCGAGATCATGTTGCCCGTGATTTTATTATCTATGGATAACCGCCATCCGAGTACAGGTAACTCTATGACCCCAATGAAGATTCCAGCTTCGGTAAGGCTCTCCCCTCCATTGTTCGAGATGGTGTTGTTCGAGATAATGTTGTACCGACTCCCATAGAGAGCGATTCCTTCATGAGAGTTGTTCGAGATGGTGTTGTTAATGATTACATTATTATCACCTGCGAGAGCAATTCCGCCACATCCTATGATGTAAGTATTTTTGACGGTAACACCATAGACAAGAGGGGTGGGAGCATATAGAGCTTCCAAACCCAGAGTTATTGCCGATCCAGACCCAGAAACTGTATGGCCGTCTCCATCTAATACTATGTCAGACACTCCACCACAAACGTGAATTTCCCACCCATAAATATCCATAGTGAGTGTGTAGACATTTCCAACGCGCGCTATCGGTGCCCATGCAGGCTGAATCGTTCCATCTGGATAAATGTATATGGTATTGTCAGGTTGAGCAATTAACGTATTGAAAGCGACACCAAACATGCTTATAATGAGCATTGTCAGCAGTATCGCCAGAATTCCTTTCTTTTTCGTTTCTTTTCCCTCCTTTCCTTATTTTTTCTATTATTTCAGTCGCCTTAACGCAGGCTTATTGCGGTTTCCACTTTCGTTGGAAACATCACGATTGTCCTGATTCAAATCATCTTTTTTCAAGGAATAGGACAATAAACCAGTCATTTCCCAAGAGGGATCTTACAGACTGTCATTCAATTAACGAATGACTGTGATTTCTAGTTAAATCTTATGAAAAAATGTTCCATACAATCCAGGTTGTTAATTACTGGAGAAACTATGTTAAAAGACGAAAGACATTTTCTTATGAATTATGAATCGTAATCAATCTACATAAAACTCGAGTTAAGATCCCCATTCGTCTTAACTTCTTGTGATCCTGTGATGTAGTGTTACAAAAGAAACCTTACCACTGATAAATTAAAACCAAAAGGATAAATAGATTAAATCAATGATGACGAGGAGAAAAGGGATTTTCATCACAACCTTACTCTTCCGAAATCTAGATATAATTTTCTCCACAATAAAATAATAGAAGTTGGTCAGGACATAGCCTTCTGTCTTTGAGTGCTCCCGAGGCTCATAACAGAAACTTGAGATCCTCAACTTAGTAAATACTGGATATTTCGGAAACGATGTTTTCCCGTAACCAACTTCTGATAGAAACTGCATCGTGATAGAGTGGCAGAAAAGATTGACATTTATGATTGGGAGAAGAAATTAAAATCAGTACTCCGTAGATTAGATGACTCTGATATCATACAGAAAAATAAGGAACTAATTCTAGACTTTCATAAGCAACAAATTGCTGAAGGAATTGGCGTAGGCAGGCGAGCTAAAATTATACAGGTTCTTTGGGTCCTCTCAAAGAATATTAAGAAATCATTTGATACCCTCGACAAAGATGATATTATAGATTTGGTGGGATTTATTGAAACCCAAAAATGGTCTGCTTGGACAAAACATGATTATAAAGTAATCTTAAGAAAGTTCTTCAAATGGCTTAGGAATTCGAAAGATTATCCTGACGAGGTATCCTGGATTAAAGCCTCTTATCCGAAGAATACTTTACGGGCTAATCAGCTTCTCACTGGAGAAGACATTAAAAGGATGGTTGAAGTTGCAACTAATCCTAGAGACAAAGCCTTCATTTTTATTCTGTATGAGTCTGGTTGTAGGATTGGCGAACTACTAACAGTAAGAATCAAAGACGTCGAGTTTGACGAATACGGAGCTTTCCTCAATGTGACAGGTAAGACCGGACCAAGACGAGTTAGAATAATAAAATCGGTACCTTTACTCACCATATGGTTAAATTGCCACAAATATTCTAAGAATCCGAATGCACCGTTATGGATCAGGCTCAATAATCCAGAGATGAAATTCATGGCCACTCCCACTGTTAGATCTTTTCTTAAGAAAGTGGTGAGAAAGGCTGGAATTGAGAAGAGAGTTCATCCACATTTATTCAGACACAGTCGTGCCACACATCTTGCATCTCAGATACCTGAATCGCTACTAAAGAAGCACATGGGCTGGTCCGTTTCTGTAGTTTAATGTGTGTGTCCTCGACAAGCGCGTGCCATCGTATCAATGAGAAGTGAGAGTACTACTGGAGTTTTTGATTTTCCATGTTTTATTTTCCAATAAAACCATCTTAGAAGCTTTGATGCTTTCTCGCCCAAGGTCGCGAGCGAATAAATTGTTGAAATAGCAATGACTAAAATTCTTAAAATTTCCAAAAAGTCTACAGGAGGCGAAGATGTTAGAGTTACCTGCCAAACCGAAATAGTATGCCATGTGAGAGGTATTTTTACGTGCAAAGTGATTTCGAAATTAACTCCATAGTTTAATGTCGCAGTTATATTATTCGTCGAAAATCTGTTGGCCAAGTGAATTACATAGGTTCCATTTTCCACAGCGGTAAAGCTGAACTTATCAAATGCCGTCTTATTGTAACAAAGCAAAACAATTCCCGAAGGACTTGTTACATAGAAATCTACAAAACCATCAACAATTGATACATTTCCAGAAACATCAGCGGATGTCTTATCGGAAACTGTAAGTTCGACACTTTCGGTCATATCTCGCATCGCGCGCGCGCTACCGAGGTCCTACATCAGATAAGTTGCACATGCGCGCGACATACCAAATTTCCAAATATATCAAAGTGTTCAGGCCACAATTTTAGAACTTTGGGAGTCCACGCGCGCGTAGCTGATTCGCGCGCATTTAGGTCCTGCTGATAACAAAAATCACGTCAACTAATTCTATGAGTTGAGTTTCCCGTAGTTTCTGGCTGCTAAGGCAACGTCAAGGATGTCAACTTTTCCGTTTCCATCCAAGTCGTAGTTGGGATTCCATCTTTGATGGCCTAGATAGGAGCCGTAAGCTCTTGCAACTAAAGCGATATCTAAGATGTCAACTTTTCCGTCTGCATTCACATCTCCTACCATAGCAACTGCCACGAAGCCGTCGATGCACATGTTGTCTGTTATGTCAATTTCGCCTGGGACAGGGATCGCGTTCGCGCTTATGGCGTAGTTGCCTTTGGCTATGCCTGTGGTATTCCACATGAAGGCGATTGTTGTAGAGTTTCCGTTTGTTAATATGATGCCGTGTGTTGCAATAATGTTAGTCTCGTTGTAGTAAGCTGTTATGTTGAAAGTTTCCACAAAGCTGCCATAATTCTTGACGGCTACACGGATGGACAAAGAGTAATCCTCTCCCACAACAGTTTTTGAAGGAGTAACGCCATTGATGGCAATGTCATGTCCGAGAGGAGTATAGCAGTATCCGTCAATTGTTGTGTGGTTGATCGGTTGTTTCTGTGAATCGCCTAGTTTCGTGTCATACAGATCTAGAACCGATTCTCCAAGTCCTTTGACGTTGAACTCAACGTTCGCCAGTGTTCCACCACCACTTGCTCCAGATATTTTTCCTATAAGTATGGCAGAAGCGAGCACATAACCGTCTGTGTTGAATGTTTTTTCAATGAAGAAGGTTTCTCGATCCTTCTCAAGAAAGTCTCCTTCAGTGACGTTAATAGCTTCTAATAGAGAGGAATTCCAGCCTAATTTAAACTCCCAACCATAAAGGTCAACAACGTCAGAGATTGTAACGTTGACAATGAAGGACTGGCCAACCACTGCCTTGATTGTGGGAGGATTGACATAAATCGTCGGCAGAGCAGACGAAAGAACTGAACTAGAGTTCGCGCGCGCTGCAGTTGTTGAAAGATAAATTGAAACTGAACAAAGATGTGCTATATACGACGCAGATAGCAGCATCCCAAACAGTAATACAAATGTGACAATCTTCGATTTTATTGTCAGCTGCAATGAGTGGTCACCTAATTCTCGTTTCTGCAATAATATCTATCAACCTGCGGTCAATTAAGGGTTATGAACTGCTTTTCCCTGGGTTCTCAATCTTGGTTCAGCCCCTATGTCTAACGTAGATCCATACAAAAAAATGGGAGTTGGTTGGGTCTGTTTATTTGGCTATTGCCGTAGTGGTTAGTGCACCTTCCGCGTCCACTGTTACTAGAGGCAACTCTGGGTAGGTGTTCGCAACTTTGAAGAGTGCCCAGTATTCATAGTCCTTGATTTTTATTTCTCCGATGAACCATATTTCGGTCGCTGAAATTGTTGCTTCTCCCTCAAATGTAGCTGGGTAAATGCCAGGGTTAATCCAATTTGGCAGCGCAGCGGTGAATTCTGCTGGCGGGATGGTAATTGTGTAGGGTTCTTCTTGTTCTGGAATCTCAATGTCTAGTGCTACTATCCCTTCCACAGTCACTGTGAAGCAATCATATGTATCTCCGAAGCTGACACCGATTATTATCAGGTCAAAAACATCTATATCGTAGTCAAAGTCTAAGTCAGCTAAAAGATCGTAGTCTGGTGCTCCTATCGTAGAGCCGAATGTTACTCCAACAGCGATGAGGTCGAAGATATCAACTATGTCGTCGTCTATCACGTCTCCGTCATCTTCTGGCTTATATGTAATGGTTAAGCCTGCCGGCTCGCTGGTAGCCGTGAAATTTAATGTCTCACAAATGATTACGCTAAAGGGTGTGGTGAACACATCGGTTCCAAATTGAGCGACCATGGCATCATATAGGGGCGTTGGAATTTCCATTTCAGCGTCCTCTTCCCATCCCTTGAAAGTGCGCTCAAAGAGAGTCTGGTCAGCTACAATACTTTTCACTATTAGCGCTACTTTGTATTTCAGTTCAACTTCTACGTCCTCATCCTCTATGTCCCATGATCCTTCACTGTCAGTAACGTTTAGAGTTATATCGTACTCTTCGACCTCTGTGTAGGCATGGGTTGTTACTGGGCCGGTCTCTACAACCTTCGGCGTGCCGTCACCGAAATCCCACTCGTAACTGACGATGTCTCCAGTTGACTCTGAAGCGTCAAAAGTTACCGTTTGGTCAACGGACGGATGGTCTGGCCAGAAGGTGAACTCAGCCTCTGGAAATTCTATGATTACCTCTATGTCGTCCAATTCTATGTCCCATGATCCTTCACTGTCAGTAACGTTTAGAGTTATATCGTACTCTTCGACCTCTGTGTAGGCATGGGTTGTTACTGGGCCGGTCTCTACAACCTTCGGCGTGCCGTCACCGAAATCCCACTCGTAACTGACGATGTCTCCAGTTGACTCTGAAGCGTCAAAAGTTACCGTCTCGTCTACATGTGGATAGTGTGGCAAAACCGTGAACTCAGCCTCGAGACCTTCATACTCATCTCCCACTGCTGCAAAAGGAAGGGAGAAACTTAAGATTGAGATTAGAAGCAACATACCCATTAGATTTGTTCTCCTTTCAGACATCGCTGTACCTCCCTTGGACAATATTTTCTTGGGAAGACCATAATAAAAGCGTTTTGTTGCCTCTTTCCTTTTTTTAGGCTTCATGAAGGTTTATTTTGGTTTAAGGGAGTTTATTTAGGTTTAATTTACTGAAAAACTCTTGCAAGAAGTAGCATATGATAGTCGCGCACAGTCGCAAGTAGTATCATACATCCACATCTTATTTTCAAATCTTTTAAATAATACTTAGCGAACGTTTCAATGAAGAGTTATGAAAGCAAAATTCTCTCTTATTCATTTTTTGCTGTTCATTCTTATAGTTCTGTTTCTTTATCCATCAGTTTCCGCCGAACTTGCATGGTTCACTACGTACAAAATTCATTTGCATGCGGATGGTTCAGTCACATGGGTCATTGAACGTAGGGCACTCTTAGAGACGGAAAATGACGTAGTCACCTTTTTTCAGGAGGGCAGTTCTAGTAAGTTTGAGGAATTTAAGGAAAATGTCACCTTACTAGTGAATGAGGCTTGGCTTCGAGGAACAGGTAGGAATATGGCTGCTGCAAATTTTAGCATGGATGCCGGCATCTACCATACGGCGGGGGGCGCCTATGGAGTTATAAAATACTATTTTGATTGGATAGGGTTCGCTGAAGCCAAAGAAGATCGTATTGAGATGGGAGACGTATTCAACGGAGAATATGTCGACCTTCACCAGGATGATGTGTTGATTATAGAGTATCCTGTCGGATACGCTATTGCAGCCGAATCGACGACCACGCCGGATATCACTAAAGAACGTGATAGGACTTTGGTATGGTATGGACCAGAGGATTTTGGAGACCGAGAGCCTAAGGCAACCTTCAAGAAAATGACTTCACATATCATAGAGGTCGCGCAGGAATACTTGCTGGCGATTGTTGGCACAATTATGCTTGTAGGAATAGGAGCTAGTCTCTGGTTTTTTAGACTTAGAAGAAGAGAAGAGAAAAAGGTTGGTGAGCCACTCGCGAAGATTGCGATCGAGACAGAAGATGAAGAAGGAAAAATAGTCACGCTACTTAGAACCGCAGGCGGACGCTTGCCTCAGTCAACCGTAACCCAGCAACTTGGGTTCTCGAAATCAAAAACCAGCAAAATCCTGAGAAATCTAGAAAACAAGGGAATCGTCAGGAGAGAAATGATAGGGAAAAGAAGAAAGATGGTGATACTCGTAGAACGGCGGAAATAGCTGTAATGAGAGCGAAGCCTCTTTCTGGTCCAACATTCACCCCTTGACAAGGGAAAATCGACGTTGTTCACCATATGGTTAACATCATTGAAACAATAATTTTTTTTGATTTTATTCGAGTTGTTTTGACTTCTTTCTTAAAATAATAGTTATTGCCAAAATAATAATAGCTGCACCTATTATTATGATTGACAGTAGAATAATGTTTAGAGGAGGTTCATGTGCTACAACAACTCCACCATCTATTACGTCATAAGCGATCGGTTGAACTGTAGGATTTCCAAGTTTAACGCCCTGAAGCTGTAAGGAAGACGAGTCCAGCGTTGTCACAGCAAAGGTGATAGCCGCAAACACTCCACTGCCATTTTTTGACGCCTCCGGTTTCAAAAGGGTGGCAGCAACCCAAATTCGGCCGTATGTAGCATTGAAGTCATCTTTTATCTCTAGTTTGGCAACGAAGATGTTGGTAGAACTTTGCGTGGGAGTTAAGAAGTGCTCCAAAGGTAGCTCTACGTTAATGCCGTCTAAAATCGTCGTATTATAAAATAGTCTGAATTCATAGCCGTAAAGATTGCTGACATTAGCAACATTTACGTTAACAGTGAAAGTCTCACCAACATCCTTGACTACAGTGGATTGAGGTTGAATGAAAACTTTGGCAGTGGAATAAGCACATGCAAATGGACTTACTGTAGCTGTAAGAATCATTAACAAGATTAGAAGTTTCTCAATAACGCATGCGCGAAACATCTTCAAGCTTTGACCCGAAATTTAGATACAAGCAGTTCTTTTTAAGACTTGCTACCTGATTTTCCTCCATTCGCCCGCGCGAAGCGCCTATGGCCATTATAGCGGTAAAGCACAAGAACACTGAGATTGCAATGATCCATGAGCGAAAGCTTTCTAGGGCTGGCCAGAAGAGTCTAACGCAATATAGTGTTGCAACTGTCACGCATGTGAGGAAAATGAGCAGACCGGTTGCCTGATCCTTAATCATCACTCATGTAAGGTAGAGTTCATTATTCACTGAGACGCAAAGCATATCTAAGTAGTATGCAAGATTTCCTTGGTTATGAGCATGGACGTTTCTGACGTGAAGATTGGAACGATGAGCGCGTTTCTTCCTCCTTTTGACGAAGGTATACACACGATAAGGGGAATCGAGGAAGCGGGTTATGATTCTGCATGGTGGCCAGACCATTTGATGGGTTGGGTGCCGGAATCAATCTGGACACCAGACATTGTTGAGTTGGCATCATACCAGGAGAATCCGCATGTGTTCTTTGAGGCTCTCTGCACATTAGCTGTTGTAGCATGGAATACGAGAAAGATCCTGTTGGGACCAAGCGTTACTGAAGCCTTTCGGAGACATCCAGCTATGCTCGCCCAGGCTTTTTTGACGCTGGATCACGTATCTAAGGGCAGAGTGATTCTTGGAATCGGAGCAGGAGAAGGGGAAAACGTCATTCCATACGGTATTGAATGGGACAAACCAGTAGATAGGCTAGAAGAAGCTATCCAGATAGTCAGGCTACTTTGGGAAAGCGACAAAAAAGTTGATTTCGATGGAAAGTTCTGGAGAATGAAGGATGCAGTCCTTGGCTTGGAGCCTTTTGAGAAAGGAAAATATCCCCCAATATGGATTGCGGCCCATGGACCAAGAATGCTCGAAATAACTGGTAGACTAGGAGATGGATGGTTGCCAGCGACACCAGACATCGATTTTTACAAGAACGGCCTTAGGACGATAAGGGAATCTGCAAAAAAGGCAGGTCGAAATTCAGACGACATAACTCCTGCTCTCTGGACTTATACAGTCTTGGATGAGGACCACAACGAATGCCTCAGGATGTTGGATACACCACTAGCGAAAAACTACATGTTGACTTTGCCCAATGAGATTTTCGAACGCTATGGCGTTCACCACCCTTTGGGCGAAAACTTTTACGGACTCCTAGACTATATTCCAACTAGGTACGATCGAAAAACGATGCTAGATGTGTTAGAAAAGGTTCCTAGACAGATCTGCGAAGACTACTACCTGTATGGTACTCCGGACGAAATAATAGGCCAAATAGAGAAGTTTGCAGAAGTCGGCTTGAAACACATTGTCTTGTGCAATATGACTTTCTTCTTCGACGCTAGTAAGTTTCTGAGCTCATTTGATGGCATGAAAAAAGTTTTGGGATATTTCAAGAGCTATACCTAATTTCTAGACTTATGTCGTGCGCACAGTTACAGCAAGTGCAGTTTCTGAATCTGTTGTTTTTGTTTGTGACCTTTTTGATTCTGTTGAGTAAAATCCCTCACGAAAGACTGAAACCCCTCACGAAAGCCCACCTTCTTCTGAACCATCTTCACTGGTTTAGGAACAGTGAGTTTAGCACGAACTTTGATAAGAACCTATGACAGTAACTATGAGTCCAGCGATATCGCTCTTTCCACATCTTACGAAGACAAATATACGCAGTATGATACGAATCCATATACAGGACTGGCTTGGACTTGGAATGAAATAGATTCCCTTCAGGCTGGAGCTTCAGGACAAAAATCGGGCAACGTAGCTACAAGCATGACTGCTGTATGGGTGGTTGTGAACTATTCGCCACCTGGAAGCAATGAACTCGACGTAAATGGAACGTTCTCTATAGACGTATCCACATATCTATTGGCTTACATCCAGTCTATTGAGATACAATTAAGATACAGGGCTAACGACACTTTTGAGAAATGGTATCTAAAGGCTTACAACTGGACAGCCTCAGACTACAGTGGCTCTGGCTTAAACGACACTTCAGGACATACCCCAACAACAGGGTGGGACGTATATGCTGTGAATCTAACAGACAAATGGCGTAGCTACGTAAGTGACAGTGGCACCTTGTACGTGAAACTGCAAGATAGCCAAGCAGATGTCAATTCGACAAATCACCAAAGGTATGATATAAACATATACATCAACTCTGGAGACACAGAATCATACATTCGCAGCGATATAAGCTTGCCAGACAAACCATATCTGGTCAAGGTTGTCACCGAACGAGGAAACATTGCTACACACTCCGAAACATGAGACTCTTGATTGCTTACCTAGGACACACGCGCGTTTGTTATGGAGGGATGTATCATTGGGATAAGCAGTACAGTTTTCAAAAGGGACCTAGCATTGCGCGCGCTAGTTGTAAGTAAACAAAACGTAAAAACTTTGCTATATTCAGACTTCACCATGTACACATAATAAGTTGTCTGATTTTGATTGTTTATGTCCGACAGCTTTTTTGCGCATGCCTTACTCTTTATTAAATTGCTTTGTTGTTTTTTATGTCTTCTCCGAGATATTTGAAGTGTAAAGGCTTCAGTGTGTTTCTTCCTTCGAGACTTACCATGACGGTTTCGGCGCTGTCTATTAAGGGCCCAAGGGCGCCGTTGTGTTTTTCCATGAACCTGTCAAAGTCCAAGTAGCTCTTGTGAACAGAAATCATGAAGCCGTTCGATCCCATTCCTCGACATCCAGCGGCATATATTACGTTAGGCTGCTTCATCATCCATTCAGTTGCTTTCGCATGGTTAGGTCTATGTTGCTCTTCTGGCCCTAGAGCTTCTTTTGTTTTCACGAATGTGAATGCCATTATCTCATATCCCAGTTTTTCCCATCTGGGGATAGCAGTGTAGCCTTCAATCAATTCCTTTTCAAGCGTATTTCTCCTTCTTGTTATAGTCGGTTGAGAACTTCCTATTGCCCTTGCCAATTCTCTGTCGCTTCTTCGAGAGTTGTTCAAAAGCTGAGAAAGAAGCTTCCAATCAATTTCTTTCATGACTTCTACCTCTTAATTATCACACAATAATTGATTAGTATATATGCATTCTAATTTAATCACTTATGCCTCACAGCTTTCTAATCAAAGAAACTGCTTCCGATCCTCTTACATGAGGCCGTTTGATTGATAAGAGTAATTTGACTTTATTAGACAATAGAAGATTTCTCCGTAAATGCTATTTATAAACCCAGATATGAGTATAACAACAGAGAGAAATGAAAAGGAGAATTGTGTTATTAATTTCTGCTTCAGTGCTATTGTTGTCTATAATAACTGTTGCGGCAACGAGTGAAACGTCAGAATCTAAGCCAAGAGTTTACATTTTCCCTCCCGAAATCATAGGTGGCAGCTTTGCAATTAATGTGAATATCGCGGGTTTAGAAGCTTCACACAAATTAATAAGCGTTCAGTTACGGCTAGAGTTCAACGTGACCGTGTTATCTCATACCGGGGTTATTGAAGGAGATTTCATGAGAAGCTTTGCTCCTCACGGAACATACTCCTTGTTTGTGGCTGAGAATGACTATATATTAGGTTTCATTCAAATACTGCCAGACCCAGAAACTGGTAACTTCACAGAGCCCTTCCCAGAGGGAAGTGGAACGTTTGCTGCTTTCTGTTTTGTTGGTTGGTTGGTTGGATTAAATTTTAATCCAACCAACAGGCCGTTGACCTTGAAAGCAGAACTTGAAACAATCAATGTTGGATGATAGATTCTCCAATAGGCGTTGTACAATGAAAGAATACAAGCTAACCACATAGGCACACGAATCTCGTCATGATAGTCCATCAATGGAAAAATAACCACGGGCGCTGTGGACAAAATTCCAATTCTATTATTGCACTGTGTAGAAACATACTATTTAATCAGCACCCGCTAGCTATGCAAAAAAAGAATGAAGATAATGGTTTAGTGGATTAGCGATTTGAGTAGTCTTTGCTTGTAGACGATTATAGAAACTGTAAGAATAACGAATACAAGTAGCATTGGTGTCCATGTGGGAAATTCAGGTATTACCCAAACATTTGACTCGGTAATTCTAGACAGCGCTGACCAGGTTGTTGTGTACTCTCCTGTTTGATTAATTCCTTCAAAGTAGTCTTCAACAAAGACTCCACTTTCTCTATCCCAGTAGAAGTTCATGGAGTTATAGTAATAGTATTCTGTTTCATTTATTGTCATTGAATATTCGGATGTCATGTTTATGTGATTTGTATCTCTTACGCTGTCTGGGTATGTTCTGACTATTGTCTCGTTTATCTGCCATCCGGAATAATCTTCAGAAGTGTATACTGTATCACCTGCGTCAAGATTAGCTGAAATAGCCATGTAAGTCATGTTTCCATCTCCAGTGTCTAAGTCTATGTAACCACTCTCAGTTGTCTCAGTACCATTTTTGAAATGGTATATAAATTGAAAGGTTACATTTGTGCCAGAGACGTCTTCAACCGTTGATAACATCCACTCTGTCTCATTCCACCCTGCCAACTCCTCCCAATAAGGAGGAGGAAATGTAGCATTTGGATCATTAGAACTCCAATTAACGGTGATGTCACCATACTTAAACCAGTCACCCGCATCGACACCGACTATTCTTGGTTGGGCTACTACCGATATCACAACCATTACAGACAATAAGAACACCGAAAACAAAGTCAACTGAACTATTTTCTTACTCATGCTGCATCATTCATTATATCTCTAATACTACCACTTTTATAACTTTTGGAAAAACCTTGGACAAAATCCAAAATGAAGAGATTGAATAAAGTTTAGCAAGGGTTTGGGGTTTGGATTAAATTTTAACCCAACCAACCAACCTAGCTTTGGGATGTTACCCCAGAGGCGCATGCTGCGGTTTAGTCAAAAAAATGCTATAGTTCGGAGGAACCAACCCCTAGTGGAGATATCTCCAGAAGTCCTAACGAATAGTTGGCTTTTATTTATTTTGATATACCATATGAGGTAAGGATTTTCTTACAAATAAATGTTACTATCTTAGGATAGTGTTAAGTCTGATGTGATGGATTAGGCTGTTCAGTGTAACGAAACGAGTTACCACCTTTGGGGTTCTGTAAACTTATTAGCGTGGATTGTATCAAATAGAAGATGAAATGCTCAAGTTATACATCCAGAAAATATTAGGTGTTGCTAGACGAGGCGATGCAACAGAAGAGAGCTATTATTCTACTCTTAAAGACCTATTAATGGAGTTTGCTAAATCAACTAGTAAAAAGGACATCCATATCACCATTCTGCCAAAGAAGACAGAGGCAGGCAACCCAGATTTCCGAGTATGGGACGGAAAGCAGAAAATTGTCGGATATATAGAAGCAAAAACACCAGAGACCGAGCTAGACCAAATTGAAAAAACAGATCAGATAAAACGCTACAAATCCACATTCAAAAATTTCATGTTAACCAATTTTTTTGAATTTAGGTTGTATAAGGACGGACTTCATATCGGTCGAACTAAAATTGCTGACCCTATGTCCATTTACACTTTGAGGGGTACTCCCCCTGTTGAAAATAAAGAGGATTTTGAGAGTCTATTAGAAAAATTCTTTTCCTTTTCTTTTCCAAGCATTTCCTCAGCAGAGACTCTTGCTGTAGAGTTAGCAAAGAGAACCCGATTTTTGCGTGATGAAGTGATCGCTGAAGAACTAAGAGAGGAAGAAAAGAATGGAATCGGAAAGATACATGGTTTTTATGAAGCATTTCACACATATCTAATTAGAGGATTAACGAAAGAACAATTTGCAGATTTATACTCTCAAACAATCACATACGGTCTTTTTGCTTCTCGAACGCGTTGTGAAGGAGAATTTAATAGAAAAATTGCCGTTTATGATATTCCCCATACGATAGGAATACTGAGAGAAATATTCGATTTTATTTCTCTAGGAGATTTGCCTCCTCAGTTAGAGTGGATTGTTGACGAAATCTCTAACGTCTTAGCTAATGTCGATGTGAAGAAAATATTCTCAGAGTTTTTCCGAAATAGAAAAGGAGAAGACCCTGTATTTCATTTCTATGAGACATTTCTTGCAAAATATGACCCTGAAGAAAGAGAAAAGAGAGGTGTGTTTTACACTCCTGAATCAGTCGTTTCATATATCGTCCGTTCTCTACATACAGTTCTGAAAGAGAAATTCGATTTAGAAAACGGATTGGCAAATGAAAAGGTCACAATATTAGACCCTGCCGCAGGAACACTAACGTTCTTAGCTGAAGCAATAAAAGAAGCGACAAAGGAAATCGTGTCAAAGTTTGGAGAAGGAATTAGAAAGAAGTTCATAGAAGAACATGTTCTAAAGAATTTCTATGCTTTTGAATTGATGGTTGCTCCATATGCTATTGGACATCTCAAGATATCGTTTTTACTTAATGAATTAGGATACACCCTACAAGAAAATGAAAGAGTGAAATTCTATCTCACGAATACATTAGAATTAGAAGAGATAGAACAAACAGCATTGCCAGGTATGGCGTCTTTGGCTGAAGAAAGCAGAAAGGCGGGAGAAGTCAAAAAAAGAACACCGATCTGGGTTATTCTGGGCAATCCCCCCTATTCTGGCAGTTCAGCAAACAAGGGTAAATGGATAACTGGATTAATTGAAGACTATAAGTATGTTGATGGAAAACCGCTTGGAGAAAGAAACCCAAAGTGGTTGCAAGATGACTATGTAAAATTTATCAGATTTGCCCAATGGAAAATCAATCAAGTGGAAGAAGGAGTAATAGGTTACATAACTAATCACAGCTATTTAGATAATCCAACTTTTAGAGGAATGCGACGGCATTTGATGAAGAGTTTTGATGAAATTTACGTTCTGGATTTGCATGGCAATTCTTCGAAGAAGGAAAAATGTCCTGATGGAAGCAAAGATGAAAACGTCTTTTATATTAGGCAAGGCGTTGCTATTTCTCTGTATATCAAGAAAAAGAAGCGAAAAGATGTGGCAAGAGTCTATCATGCTGACCTTTGGGGGCTTCGCCAAGACAAGTACAATTGGCTTCTTGAAAATGACATTAAAACAACTAAATGGGAAAGATTGAAACCTCATTCTGAAGAGTATTTGTTCATTCCAAGAGATGAAGAATCAGCCCGAATCTATGCCAAATTCATAAAAGTCACCGATGTTTTCCCGTTATATTCTGTAGGAGTTCAAACACATCGTGACAAATTGGTGATTGACATTGACAAGGATTCTTTGAAGAAACGTATTCAGATGTTTAGGAACACTTCCATATCAGATGAACTAATCAGGAATAGCATAGGGTTAAAGGATACTGAAACTTGGAAGTTGAAGGAAAAACGTCAAAAAATCAAAGCAGACCATGATTGGGAAAAAAGGATCATACCAATTTTCTTTAGACCATTTGATATTCGATGGATATTCTGTCACGATGATGTAGTGGATCGTGCACGCCGAAGGGTTATGAGTCATATGATGCAAGAAAACTTGGGATTTAACGGCATGAGGCAATATGCTTATGAAGTGAACAACTACAACTATGCGTTGGTTTCAAGCGGAGTAACTGATTCACGCATTTTCATTAGCAATAAGGGTGCGGCATACTTGTTTCCACTGTATCTTTACCCCAATATCAACTCGAAGAAACCAAACCTTAACCCAAGACTTCTCAGATCTTTGGAGAAAACCTATGGCAAGAAACCTGAACCAGTGGAGGTGTTCTATTATGTTTACGGAGTGCTTTTTTCCAACATTTATCGCAACAAGTATGCCGAGTTCTTAAAAACTAACTTCCCAAGAGTGCCATTTCCCAAAGATTATGAGCTCTTCAAGAATATCAGCAAGATGGGCAGTAGGCTCGTGGAGTTGCACCTATTGAAATCAGAAAGGTTAGGCACTCCTATCGCCAAATTTCAGGGAAAAGGAAGCAGCGTAGTGAAAGGGACACCAGTATACAAAAGAAATAGGGTCTATATCAACGAAAAGCAGTATTTCGAAGGAGTAAAAAGAGAAATCTGGGATTATCAAATAGGTGGATATGAGGTCTTATCCAAATGGCTTAAAGAAAGAATAGGAAACTGTCTCTTGAGGATATAAAGCATTTTTGCAAGGTTGCAACTGTGCTTGAAAAGACAATTGAAATCCAAGATGAAATAGATAAATTATACCTAAATGTCGAGAAGGATACCATACCCTTCAAAGAAGACAATGTAAGCATAGAGAAATACACAAAATAATTGTGAACGTTTGAAAACTGAGAAGGTTGCGGAGCGTGCGCATTCTCTGCTTTCATTTTCGTTATCGTTTTATTTGGCACAATTTCTGGTTGTTACTAGAAGGACAGCGGATATTGGATTTCTGTGAAAGGTCTACGTAGGCGGGGCTTTTGGAAAACGGCCTTAACTCGCATCGGTGGGAGTTTGGCGAGAGCCAAACGAATTTCTCGTTTACTATTAGTCAAAATAATACTACATTCATCTGTGTTTTTGCAGAGTGCTGAAGCTTCTCTGGGAGGGTGTATTAGTAGAGGGAGGGAAAGTCCCTCTCGCGCGTAGAGACCGAAGAGATTCCCGTTCTCTTATTCACGGGTGGTTGTTTTTGGGGTTGTCACAAAAATCCCCTTGACGAGATATAGTATAATAGTAATTCAACTCTCGTGGAAATGGTTCTTTTTGGGCGATTATCGGTTTCTTGGGGTTATTTTGTGAAAAGGAGGATTCTAAGGTGGGGCAAAAACTGTTTTTGGAGGAACGCGTGGGAACCCTTAAATAAGCTCAAATCTCTCTTTTCACGGGGGTTTTGAGTGAAAGTTCGATTAAAAATAAGAGATCGTGGGAAGCGTGGTTACGACATAAGTAGCGTTCCTTTCACGAGGCTGGAGAAGGCAAGCAAGTATAGAAAGAAGCGTTGGGAACTGAAGGGTGATTGGTTGGTTTTGGAGGCTTTTTAACTGAAAAATCTATTAGTAAAGCGCGTGCGTGTATCTACTAACAAAAATCTCTTAAGTAGTCTTAGAGTTATATGGAGTATGATCAAAAATGGGAGCTCGCGAGAAAATTTTTACGCTATTGGGAACATTAGCTCTGCCTATTGGAGTAATTCTCCTAGCGCTGGGGGTGTACGGGCTTGCAGGGGGAACGGCGCTCGCGCACTTTACATTTTCTATTCATATTCCATATGTTCTTGAAGCAGTCTTAAGCGACCAAGAAGCAGCCCTGGCTTTTTCAGTAACTGGGATATTAATTTTGTTTTGTGGAATAGCGGTAGCTCATATCGTTATCAAACCTTCGGTATTGATTTGGTTTTTAGGAGTTCTGGCATCATGTTCTCTGGTTGTACCTGCTGTTTTCTTTGGGATGGGAAATTATTTAACCGGTGGCATCCTTGCAAATGTGTTCGGTTATCCAGCTCTCGCTATGACGTTCATTTGGCTTACGACGGAAGCCGAAGAAATAACGTTCGAATCAATGAAGCATACTATACTCTTGACTTTACTATTAATCGGGATAATTGTTTGTCTCTTAGTCGGCTTAGATTTTGGGCTAGATCTTTTCTAGAAGCAGATATGAAGAGCGCGCGCTTCCTAGGTTCTCGGCTTTCTTCTGCGCTGACTTTTTATTCTCTCTTCTAGTTTCTTGAATTTCTTCTCAGCGTTTTCCATAGTTTCTAGATCCTCTTTGACCAGTTCTGCTAAGGCCTCTTTTTGTGTTATGCCCATTTTCTTGGCGATCTCTTCTAATTTTTTGGATATGTAGGGAGAGATCTCGACTTTCAGTGGGCGTAGTCTTTCGTCAGAATAGGCGTCCATGTAATCTTCTTTGAGGTAGTTCAGTATTGTCTTGAGGTTTTCAGGGGCGTCAAAGCTGTTCACGAATTCCACTAGAGGCTGCAGTCTTTCAAGTTCCTGTTTCGTCCTGATGTTTTCCTCAGAGATGGTGTCAGTTATCAGTCTTTGCCGAGTCAGTTCCTCCTGAAGCTTGTTTACTGCACTTTTCAGGGACTCGATTTTTTCTGTCTCTACTCTTGGCTGTTCTTTTATGGTTTGGAATCTTTTCAGTTGGGTGAACTTCTTTTGGAGATTAACGGTTGTCAAGTAGGTGTCGTCAGATTGGGGTATGGCTTTTCCACAGAGTTTTTTTCCTGCTGTCAAGCCGATTCCTGAATCTATGGCTGCGGAGAGAAGCATCTTTCTGAAACAGTGGAATGTTAGGCTTTTACCATTCATGGCAATTTTGGATTTTTCAGCTAGTCTTTGCAATAGTCTGTTAAGCCATTCATCTGAAATGTGACTCTTTCCATTCGAGGGGAATAGGTAAGGATTGCCATTCTTTCGTTCTAATGTGGGCAAGTAGGCTCTCAGCAGATCTGCGGTTTCTTGGCTTAAGAATCCGTGTGCTATGATTTCTTCTTTGCCTGTTGTTAAGTCAAATGGGATTGGTGGTTCCTGGTTTAATGGTGAGAGATCGTCTTTTTTGAGTTTCATGAAGTCGCTTATCCTTAGCCCCAGGTCTGTTGCCATGCTTAGTATGACTCTTTCTCTGAGGTCTGCAACCGCGAACATTTTCCTGACGTGTTCGATTCTTAAGGGGAAACTTTTGGATGTCTTGACTGTTTTGGTTACTTTGCTTCCTGCTCTGATTCTTACGGGCATTTGATAGAACCTGAAGAGCTGCCTTATTCCGATGGTCAGGTTTCTTGAGCTATTAGTAGAATATCCTTGCGACAAGAGGTAGCTGTGAAAATTCTCTATTTCTTTTCCGAACCTTGCAGCTCTATTCTTGTATTCAATGAGATTCTCTCCTGCTCTCTGGGTTAGGTCATCTTTTCTCATTTCAAGGATCTCTTCTGCACTTTTGCCGTACCATTCACAGAACTTTTTGATTCCATGTCTGTATCCTTTTTTGGTGTTTGGATTTTGAACTGAATCTAGGAACTCTTGAACACTCAACTTCACTCATCCACACCTCCTTTATCTTGTGTGGTATATCAATGTTTCCAAAAAACCAACTAATCGTAAGGTCTGCTCCCGATATTCCGAGTCTGCGCGCGCGAGCGCTATTTCCTTTTGCGTGTCTTCATCAATAGGTTTAGGGAATCATTTGCTTAGGGACAAGAGTATTCTTGCTTGATTTTTCTTATCAACTAATATAGTAAGTTTCCCAAAGATAGAATTCTGAGGAATAGAAAACTACTTGATTTCATGTGTAATCTATTTAATGGTGATAGGTGGTGCAACATACAAAGAGAATAGCCATTGCTACTGTTTTTGGCGCTTTAATATTCGTGTCTAAGACTCTTGTACCGTCACCAGTCAACAAAATGATTGTTGTTGTTCAAGCTCTTCTGCTTGCTTTGAGTTCGCTGCTTCTAAGAAGACTCGGCGCCACTTATTCGGGGTTAATAGGAGGAGTCTTGACAGCTCTGTGGAATTTGGCTCTTGCTCCTTTTTCCTTTGTGTTTGCACTCCTGTTTGGTCTTCTTGTTGATGGACTTTTCTTTGTGTTGAACGTTAACATTCCAGGGAAAGAAGTAAACACCATTAGGATAGTTGCTGCTATGACGCTAGCCACTGCTTTCGTTGGAGTTTTAAGCTACTACTCAACTACCCTCCTGATTGAACTAATTCCACGAAACCTCGTAATGGAGATAATCATACTAGTTGTGGGTACGGCTAGTGGTGCTCTAGCTGGCTATGTCGCTTCAGTCATATGGAACAGATATCTGAAAAATATTAGGTTGTAAACGTCTCTGTCGCGCGCGCAGAACACACGTCCAAAACTTTTTATTCACATTAATAAATATCAAGATCTCGTGGAAAAAATGGTTGAAGTTAGTAAAATTAACGGGATGAAAGTAATTACCACAGATGCTTTTACAATTGGCGAAGTTACTGGGGCTGAGGTTGACGCAGGATTGTGGCAGATTACACACTTACATGTTGCGTTGACAAATGAAACAACGAAGGAACTTGGATTCAAGAAACCATTTCTTGGTCATTTGACTGTTTGTCTGCCAGTTCATATTGTTAAGTCAACAGGCGATGTGATCACGCTTAACAAGCAGTTAGAACAACTGAAAGTTCTACCAGAATGTAAACACGGCTGAAAAATAATAAAAAATGAGATCACACGTGAGCTAGTCCAAAATCGATCTCACTAAGAATACAGAGTACTAGCAGAGGCTAAAGAACAACAGCGTCTACTAATGAAGAGACTAGCGGAGAGTATCACAACCGAAGGTTTGGGCCTATCCAAACGGGTGCGCACCAAGAAACTAACAGCAACACATTATTTCTTCGCAGCAGACGAGAGGACCTCTACCCGGTGTTGTACATACTATCTCGCAACCACAGACATCACAGACGTATACACAATTTTTCTCAGACTTCTTCATCTTGGTTTTTTCTTTTTTCGGCATTCAACCACCAAAAGTCTGTGCGAATGCGCGTGCTTTTAAGGTTTTGTGACTGTTGTCACACAGTTACACATATTTAAAAGCTTGTACTGTTCCAAATTAGAATGCGCAAACTAACTAGTGAAAGGGTTGTTATAAAATGTCTGAACCGATGAAAATGACGCCTGATTATGTTAGTCTGTTGAATAAAGCCGTTTCACGGGAACTTCAAGTCTCGGTTCAATATATGCTCCAACACACA
>JAOUJL010000096.1 GCA_029883255.1 Candidatus Bathyarchaeota archaeon
ACGACCCAACACTCTATGCTGGTTTGGAAACTCTGAATAGGGAAATCGCGATTTGGCAAGAAAAAATGCAGAAACAAAAGCGCGCGTGCGATATTTTCTGAATCCATTTCAGTTTTTAATCTCGTTCGTCTTAGCACTCCAATTGTGAACCATGAAGCGACTCAGAGCCCAGTTTCTACCAACTTTATCGGCTACTCGCTCACCGATCTCGTTCTGCATCCGCTTGTTCATACGTTTGATCCTGCGAGTAATATGATGATATTTCAAACCGTAGCGGCGCACCTTAGCATGAATCTCTTTAGGTGACAAACCGTCAGAGCCTGCAGTGCGCAACACGTCCAAAATCACCTCATCTCGACTGTCACGACAAACCATGTTAACCAAATACTCAGAATCAAAATCCATCAAGTGACTGAGACCACGACTGAGGCCCCTCAGCATACGTTTAATCTCTCGAATCTCCTCATTGTTACGGCGAACAAGCATCTTAATCCACTTGTACTTGCCGTATTTTTCCTCCGGGCTACGCCGCCGCTTAACATTACTCGCCGCTTTCGCTGTCAAAACTTCAAAAAACCCTCCACAAACAATGAATGTACTCTGCAGAAAATACACAGGTTAGCCTAGCCCAAACGGCATCACAAATATGCGCGCGCTCGTTCGCCGCTTGAAAAAGACGTTATCCACAGATTCTGGGTAATTTATATTATTTGACACTTCTGTTATTGTAATAGAATTTAAATAGGGCGGAGCGTATAGTTACATAAGAGAAGGAGATAAAAGCCGTGCATAGAAGCAAAAGGGACAAAGTAGAATGGGCAAGGCAATATGAAACCGTAGACCGATGGCTTGACACGGTTTTAGCGGAGAACATAGGCTCAGAAAACACAGAATACCTTTACGCCAAATATATCCAAATCTATTGTGAGATGACAGGGAAAAATCCTGACCAGCTTGTTGCGGAAAGGAAAGAGCAAATTAGATCAGAAAATCCTGAGATAGTTCATAAAGCGGAAGAGATGCTTAGACGTCAATATTTGAAAATTAGAAAGACGGGCAAAAAAGCCAAAGCGGTTTTGCTAATGCGATGCGTGAAAAGCTTCTATGCGAACAATTATGTGCCATTAGAGATTAAAGACCCAAAAGTTGCCTTCGCTAAGAGACCACCAGTGGCGATGGATGATCTTAAGCTGTTATACAACGCTGCAAATCCAAGGCTCAAAGTCTGGATTGGTCTTTTAAAAGACACGGGGTTAAGTCGCGAAGATACTTTGGAGCTTAAATACGAACAAATCCAGAAAAGTTTTGAAAAAGGCGAACAATTCATCAACATTCACATAGTACGAGAAAAAACACAGGTTGAACATGACACGTTTTTAGGACCTAACACCGTGGAAGCTCTCAAATTATATTTCCGGGAATTACAAATCAGAGGGATCAAGATAACACCTGAGACGCCTATAATGAATGTGAGCGGAAAACGGACAACGGGAGAGTCGGTAGGGGTTTATCTTTCAAGGCATGGGAAAAAATATGGAATTAAGTTCTCCAGTCACAGAATACGCAAATTCTTTGAAACCGCTATGGCTTTGGGCAAGGTGCATCCGCTAATCGTCAAATATTGGATGGGTCATAAAATAAGCAGCGATATTGAAAGCAGCTATATTATTCCGCCAATTCAGAAGCAGCTAGAGCTTTACAAGGAAGCGTATAAGAATATTGACCTAGTCGGGGTAAGGATGGAGGAGCGGGTTAGAGCGTTAGAGCAATTTAAAGAGATGCTTTCACCTGAGCAGAGAGAATTAGCTAGACGTGGAGGGATCATCCTCAGAAAGGGCGTCTCAAAACCTGAAGAAGAGGAAACCGAAGATTGCCCTGACGGCGAACATTGCGGCAAGCAGAAAATCGTCAGCGAAGATAAGCTTGAGGATTATCTTTCTGAAGGTTGGCGTGCCACAATAACGTTGCCGAGTGGGAAAATTGTGATAGAACGTTAAACCTGACTTTCGTCTCTCAAGTCTCGATAAAAAGGAAATGTAGAATTGTCTACTTCGAGACTATGTTGTTGTACAATCTAAACCCATAGACTATACCCGCGAGTACCCCCAAGATTATGCACGCTACGAATAAACCTTCGAATACTTCTCTCGGCGGTGTCTTGGTGCGTGTTCCATACATAGTTTTCACCTCCTATGACGCTCAGGATATGCATTTTGGACAGCATATTAGCAAATCTGCTAACTGAATAGTAAAAACCTAAATATAAGCTTTGCCTTTAATCAGTGTGGTTCAAATGGTGAACGTCAGGTGTCCTAACTTCAATGATACGATATGGTTGTATGTGACTGAATACGCTAAAAGAAAAGGAATGTCTCGCTGTGAAGCTTTGCAGGAGATAGTGACCGAGCACATGAGATTTGTCGCTGAAACTCAGAGAAAACTCTACGAAGAAGCAAAGAAGGTGAAAAAGAATGACCAAGAATGACCTGCCGGATTGGTTGAAGGCACTTATTGCTCTTGGGCTTGGCGCTATCGCAATCGCCATACTAGCGGAACTTCTTTCAGGAACTACAAGTCCGCCACCGGAGAGATGTCCCTACTGCGGAGCAGAGATAAGAAAGTGGGCACGACAATGTCCTAGATGTAGAAGGCCACTTAAGTGGACATAGAAATAGAATACCTCTATGTCCTTTTTATCCCTGTTAACAATCTATTTAGGGATTCGTCATACTTTGACTCATCGCAGAAGTCTGCATAATTTCTTTCCAGAAGTGATGGCTTCAGGTCTCGTTGCCCTCGTTTTACCTCAAAACCTTCATGTTTCCAATCATAATCTAGCGATACTGGCACAATCTTGTCCCTGCCTTCATCTATTTGTTCTTCAATCTCTTTTTTAACTCCATCTCGCATAAGCACTTTGACAGAACATAATATTATCATCTTCTCCGCTTCTCGTCTCTTCATAGTAATCTCTTCCCAAGTTCTCTTGCCAGGGGTTGAGTGCATCTCGTAAAGCCAACAGGAAACGCCCCGAGACTTCAAGTCTTTCTCCAACCTCTTTGCGAATTTTACGTCTGGATGTCCATAGCAGATGAAACAAGCACAATATTTGACCTCTGCTAAAATCATTGGTAACTCATCGAGGAGTTGTTTAGGCATGCCTGCATTAGCAAAAAAAGTTTCCATCTCAGGCGTAAATCTGTTTCCTGCATCTCTAAACGAATTCACTAGTGTAACGTAATCGATGTAGCTTGGTCCGTCATGCCTAACAGTTTCAAGCCCAACGCAGGTACCAAGATCACAATTACACATCACTGTACCATGCATTCTGGCATCTGTAAAGTTAGTTCTATCAAATTTGGTATTGAGGAAGGAGGTTACATACAACGATGAATTTATGAGGCTAGCTTCTGAAAGGTCAGCAACAGTGAAGTTGGCGAGCGTAAGGATAGCGCCGAAGAGATTAGCCCTGGAGAGCTTGGCTGATCGAAGATTAGCATCACTGATTAATGCATTAGAAAGATTGGCTTGAGAGAGGTCGGCTGATTCTAGATCGGCCAAGAATAAGTAGGCAGTAGAAAGGTTGGCTTTCATGAGATTGGCTCCACTAAGATCAGCCCTAAAAAGATCGCTGTCAGAAAGATCAGCACCAGCTAGGTCTATCTTAGATAAATCTGCTGTGTCAAGTTGGAGAACTTTTCTTGGGTTCATTCGCCTCCACTCTTTAATAGCAGCAGCTCCTTTTCGCACCACAGCCACATGCTTTGGATTAGCCATTTTAACCACGCATTCTACAACTTGGCGTACTATTGATTCTTTGAGCGGGTTAAAAAGATAACGGCATAGATTGAACTTCAATTCAATTTTTCCTCTTGGGTTGTCTAATCTCAAAAAACATGACCTGAACTTTAAGTAGCTGGCGACTAAAGCTTATTTTGAGGCGTAAAACCAAAACGCATCTAAAAGAGCCTCAGGAGGTGAAAAAGTGGCGAAGAAAAACAATG
The DNA here is from genome assembly GCA_029883255.1 of Candidatus Bathyarchaeota archaeon. The sequence goes on from JAOUJL010000096.1 coordinate 4,005, forward strand.
TAATACAAGCAGAAGGCGAAGCTCATCAGGAAGATACTGAAAAATTGGAGGCAAAACAGAAGGAAAAGCGAACCCGCAAGGTTAAGCCCATAAAGTTCCCAGTTGACGCCCGCATTAACGATTATGGATTCCTTAACTTCAGAAAACCTTTGCTTGAAGCGTTAGGCTGGCATAAAGGGATGCCCGTGAAAATCAGCAAAAACGACGACGGCAGCATAACAGTGCGGAAAGTTGAAAAATGCAAGTAACAACGGAAAGCGTCAAATATTCGATTCCTGTTGTATAGGAAACAGCTTTCGACGACCCACGCAAAGATTTTATCCTTGAAGATGGCGCCTGATCAGTATCAAAACCACTATCGAAACTATCATCGTCATAACAATAAGCGAATAGCCAATCGAGCCACCAACCTCTCCTATATATCCAGTTCGATGTCTTGGTACAAAAGTAATAAATGCAATTATGACTGCTTGAAGTGCTACGTTGAGAAGTCCTTTTATCGGAATGTCTTTATTTTGTCCACTTGTTTGTTTATCTCTCTTTGCGTCTTTGAATGTTAAAGCGTTCCAAAGCGTGAAACATAGATTTGTAGTCAAAATGAGACCAATTATTTCGAATATATTCCTATCCGAGTAAGGATAGTTTACTTCCAAAAGGTAGCGCTTCACTACGTATAAACCAGTCTCCCTTACAGTAATCCAGAGAGAAAGGAACCCTGCAGCCAATATAGCATAAACAACCACAATCCGTAAAGGATCTTCTTTTCTTAATCTTTTGATGTTCTTGCTAATGTGTCGATTAATTTTAGCCTGCTTTAGGATTATAATAGTTATTATAATAGTTGCTATAAGACTCAGAACTCCACCCATATCGAAAGTGACATTGAATAATTCCATATGTTGAACTCACATCAAGTGCTTAACTGGTAATACCTTAACACATGTAAGATAATAAAATTTGTGACGTTCTAGAGAATTAAATCTTAATGAATGTAGGAAGAGGATTGAAGTCAAATCCGCAGGCACGTATGTTTAAAAAACGGTCGCGCGTGGATCTACCTTTTCCTTTTTCTGACTTCTGTTTACCTAACCATAAGCGTAGAACTGAGCAATGTTATTTCGTATGACATTTATCTGCGTCTAAGTATTCTTCTGAAGACATTTTTGTTAGGCGAGATTTAGCGATGTTTTGCGAAAATAACCCTTTTCCTTCCTTTTTACCACTATTAGAAGAACAAATATTTGACCCTAATTTATATATCCATAAAGGCTAAATGAAGATAGAGAGGGAAAACCTTCTTGCCGTTTGATGAAACCCTAATCTACGGATTGACAATATTAGGGGTGGTTATCGCTTGTTTAATAGTCATTTACGCTATGAGAAGGCGTGGGAAAAAGGAAGAGAAGCTTCCGGAAGAAGAAAAATTAAAGATGGAATTTAAGGGCTTGCCGTTCAAAATTGTGAAAAGCGTTTCTCAGGGAGAGACGGCACGGGCAAGGGAAGAGCTTAGAATCCTAGACTTGGAAAGGGAAATTTTGAGTGACGCTGTCCGACGGCTTTATGAAGCTCATGCGGACGGAAGAATAACGGAAGAGGAAAGGGAAAGGCTTGCGAGAACGTACAAGTCTCGGATGATGGTTGTTAAAGAGGCAATCTCGAAAGATGAATCTTTGGTTGCCTTGCACGAGCTTGAAGCCATGCAAGAAGACCTGATGAAGCTGTTCAGCGAACGGTTCGACGAGGTGAGTGCAAAAGTTGAAAACTTA
>JAOUJL010000148.1 GCA_029883255.1 Candidatus Bathyarchaeota archaeon
ATGACATATCCCTTTTCATCCGTCCTTAGGTACCGTGTTTTTTTCGGCAGAAGAGGATTGGGGCTTTGACCAATGGCTATGATAAATGTATCATAAGGAGAGGAATATGTTCTTTCCGTTTCAACTGGAATTCTCCTTCCGGAACGGTCAAGTTCGTTGCTGAGTTTCATCACAGAATATTTTACTCTCTGAAATTTTCCCTTACTGCCAATTAGTTTTGTGGGGTTTCTAAGCTCCTTGAATCTAACTCCTTCTTCTAACGCATGATGTATCTCAACTTTTCTGGCAGGCATGTATTCTCTTGTCCTTCTATAATACAAGTCCACCTCTGCGCCAAGTCTCAACGCTACTCTCGCGGAATCCATGGCAACATTGCCCCCTCCGACAACCGCAACTCTCGCCCCAACATCAATAGGAGTATCATACTGAGGAAACTTGTTTGCCCCCATCAAATTGATACGTGCCAGAAACTCATTTGCGGTATAAACTCCGACTAATTCTTCCCCAGGAATCCCCAAGAAACGAGGTAACCCTGCTCCTGCGCCAATGAAAATGGCATCATTTTCTTCCTTTAGATCGTCGAACGATTTTGTAGCACCGATTAAGGTGTTATACTTAATTTTAACCCCCATCCTCTCCAGCTTGTGTATTTCATTGCGGACTATCGTTTTAGGCATTCTGAATTCCGGAATACCATATACCAGCACTCCTCCGGGCACATGTAATGCCTCATAGAGTGTAACCCAGTGACCTTTTTTTCTCAAGTCTGCAGCAGCCGTTATTCCCGCTGGGCCTGATCCAATAATTGCTACAGACTTTCCGCTTTCTCTTATTTCATAAGACGAAACAATACCCTTTTCCGCTGCCCAATCCCCGACGAATCTTTCGAGGTTGCCTATAGCTAACGGATCACAACCCTCTTTTATCCCGGCTACGCAAGATCCTTCGCATTGAGTCTCTTGAGGACACACTCTTCCAGTGATACGAGGGAAGAGAAGGGATTCCGTCAATACGTTATATGCATCTTCAAAATTCCCTTTCTTGACATGTTTTACGAACTCAGGGATGTTTACATTAACAGGGCATCCTTCTATACATCTTGATTTCTTACATCCGTAACATCTTGATGCTTCTTCCATAGCTTGTTCTGCGCTGTAACCTAGTGCGACTTCATCGAAATTTTTTATCCTAGAATACGGATCTTGCCTTGGCATCACAATTCTTTTCGGTTTAACCATGATTTACCAACCCACAACTTCCAAGTGCTCTATGGATTTCTTCTCTTTTGGTTTGTACTGAATGGTTCTGTTGAAGAGAGATTCAAAGTCAACTAAAAACCCATTGAATACGGGACCGTCAACGCAAGCAAACTTGATTTCATATTTCCTCTTTTCTGGATTGTATATTTTTACCCTGCAGCAACCACACAAACCCGTCCCGTCAACCATAATAGGGTTCAAACTCACAAGGGTTCTGACTAGACCTTCTCTGTAATCCGTTTCAGGATTATACTTACCATTTCCAACGACTGAATTTACGACTGCCCACATCATTGGTATGGGACCAACACAAATGATTTCCGCAACGCTGTTAACAGAACATCTGCCAACCATTTGATGAGGCCCATAGTCTAGAAACTTTTTGTCGGGCTGCTTTATTTTCTCGTTTTCCCTACTCAGCAGTTTATACCTACTGAATAAAGCTTCTAAGACACTAGTGACAAAGCCACCGTAAACCTTAGAACTGTCTCTTCTTACTCTGTGGAGGCATTCTGACCCGTCTCTGGCGAATTCATAAGAGCCGTCGTCTGTGGTCACATAGAGTTCGTCGCTAACCTTTCTCATCTCATCTTCCAAGATTAAAGTGTCTTTGTTTTTCGCGCCAATTATTGATATAACATAATTGCCTTTTTCCTTCAATGCTTTTGCCTTAGCATATATTGATGCGACACCAACTCCTCCGCCAATACAAATTACAGGTTTGTCGCGCTTTTCTATTTCAGCAGGGTTTCCGAGAGGCCCCAATACATCTAAGATAAACTCTCCTCCTTTTATCGTCGCCAATTCTTCTGTGGTTTTCCCGGCAACCTGAAAGATTATTCTAATCAAACCTTCATCTCTTTTGATATCTGCGATAGTGAGGGGTACTCGTTCTCCCCTCTCATGGAGTCTTACTACAACAAATTGTCCGGGCTCAGCCTCTGCCGCTATTTCTGGGGCTTCCACTTCTAGACTTATAATGGCATCTAATCCGTTTAATCCTTTTACTAACACGTCCTTCTGAACTACTCTATAATTTTTGCCAAGATATTTTCCCGTCAGGTAGTTCTCTAGCCTTCGAACGAAGGTAGCAATGTGCTTTCTATCATATGACACATCTTTTGTCCACTTCTTTGTATGTAATACCATCTTCAGCTTTTCAAATAATCCATGATCAACCAGCATGAGTTCATGAGGAGAAATTATCGATCCTCTGGACCATGTCAGGCTTCCCTTAGAATAGCTTAAACTGTCCTGATAGGTGTTTAGGCATATTGCCTCCGAAAAGGTTAACGGCTTCGACTTTTCTATGTACCCGATAATTACCTCCATGAAAGTCTCAGACACTTTCCTGTTGCCAACCTTATACGGCTCCCGCCAAACATCAAAATATAAACAAACATCACCTCTCTTCAAATTCTTTATTTCAATCCCCTTACGATTAATTAGCATGCTGAACAAAGTTTCATAGAATCTTGCGCTTTCGAAATCCTCTGTCAACTTACCCTCGCTCCAAGAAGTATTAGGAAGAAAGTAGATATATACATGACCGTAATATAGTATATACATTACATATCGCGTTAATATGAGCAATATATATTCCATGAACATGTATTAATACAAGTGAAAACAGAATATATGCTGTGAGGAAAAAACTTGGAACAACGCAAGGTTATGTCTTTGGGTCGATCATCCCTTGTGATTTCTCTGCCGAAGGATTGGGTGAAGTTGACCAAGCTGAAACAAGGTGATGTCGTCTCCATAGAAGTTCAGCGGAACCGTTCTCTGACAGTCTTTCCAAGATTCGAAGGAAAAAGGCAAGAAAGAAAAATTACTTTATATATCGATCCAAACGAGAGTCAGGATTCGATTGCTCGGAGTATAATCGCCTGCTACCTAAATGGTTACTCCACCATCAGACTTGCCTCAAGGAAAATATTCTCTACCGTGCAGCAAAAGGCGATTCGTCGTATAGCCGGAACTCTTTATATGAGGATCATGGAGTCTGATGCCAAAAACGTGCAAATAGTAGACTTGATAGATGAGTCAAAAGCTTCAATTGTATCAGGTGTTCATAGAATGCACGTGATTGCCAGTTCTATGTGCCGAGATGCTTGTAGTTCGCTAAGGGATCAAAACGCGGCTTTAGCAAGGGCTGTTTATTCCCTTGACGAAGATGTTGATCGCTTTTGCTTCGTTCTTCTCCGACTGCTCCGTAGCACTGCCATTGACCCTGCCTTAGCAACCCAACTTGACCTCGATCCCATAGACTGCCTAGACTACCAGACTGTTGTATACAGAATAGAGCATGTGGCGGACCAAGCAGCTAACATTGCGAAACATATAGTAATGTTAGGCGGAGAACAGCAGAAGATACCGGATTCTCTGGTGAATCTAATGTTTGTTTCTTGTAGTGAAGTCGTTGATTCATATGATAAAGCAGTTAAGTCTTTTTTTTCAAAGGATGTTACTAGTTGTAATGAAGTAATAGAACAGCAGAAAAGGATTGAAAAACTAGATCAGGAGATTGCCTCCAAGTCTTTCTTGCTTCCTCAGATGAACGCCGTGACAATTTGTGCAGTCTGTTCCATACGTGACAGCATAAAAAGAATTTCTGAATGGGCAGCAACTATGGCCGAGAATACCATTGTCCGTTCTTACGAGGAGAGATTTCTAGAATCGCGCCATTGAGCTGCAAAAACGAAGTCTCATCATTTGTTTCAGCGCACTTTTCATGAAATCATAGGTTTGATTTTGCTATTTTGCGTTGTTCGCTTTTTCCTTTTTCGTTAGGTATTCATGTATAGCTTTTGCTGCTTTTTTACCTGCTCCCATGGCACTGATCACTGTGGCTACGCCGCTAACTATGTCTCCACCCGCATAGACGCCTTCCTTACTAGTTTTCCCAGTCTCCTCGTCAATAACTATTGTGCCCCAT
>JAOUJL010000011.1 GCA_029883255.1 Candidatus Bathyarchaeota archaeon
TGAGAACACTGGCGGATTTGATTCCTTCACGTCGAGAGGAAGGAATATAATAGCGAGGATGATTCTAGAAGGAAAAATTGATCTCCAAAATGTTTCTGAGGAGTTTGTAGACTCTCTGTATGCATGCGCTCTTTGCGGAAATTGCCAAATGCACTGCCTAGCGCTTGATCCCGAAACTTGGAGTAGCTTTCCAAACAATAAATTTGCGGATCGCAAAATTGACATTTTAGGGATAACAGAATCGCTAAGAAGCCTGATTGTGGAGAAGGGTGTTCCTCCCGCTGCAATTCGAGATGTCTTGAGGAATATTCAGTTGTATGGCAACCCAGAAGGCAGACCGCGAAGTAAGCGTGATGAATTTACGAAAGGGCTCAATTTTCATGTTAAGAGGGCAGAGGAGGAGAGATGCGGAACATTATTCTACGTGGGTTCAATCTCGTCTTATAATCAGCGAAATCAGAGAACGGCACAAGCAGTTGCTGAGATTCTGCGGGCTGCCAACGTCGATTTTTGCATTTTGGGTAATGAAGAGGAGGATAGTGGTGGGGACGTCCTTAGACTGGGAGAGGAAGGTCTGTTCGAGGAATTAGCCCGACGGAACTTCGAACTCTTCCGTAAATATGAGATCAAAAATATTATCTGCCTCTCTCCTCACGACTATGATGCTTTTCTCAATGACTACCCTGCATTTTTGGGAGAAGAGTGGTTCAGATTAGACCTTAAGGTTCACCATTATACTGAGTTCATTATGAATCTCATACATGACAAGAAAATCAACATAAATCGTAGATTTGATAAGACTGTGACTTTTCACGATCCCTGTTATTTGGGCAGAATAAATGACATTTACGATGCTCCGCGAGAGATGATCCGAGCAACAGGAGCTAACTTGGTCGAGATGAGACTAACACGTGAGAATTCTTATTGTTGCGGTGGTGGAGGAGGAGGTATATGGTATGAACCTCTACACAAACCTCGCCTAGAGAACAAACGAGCGAAGCAGGCTTGCGATACGCGTGCCACTGTACTTGCCGTAGCGTGTCCTGTGTGCACGCAAATGTTAGAAGATGGAATGAGCACCATTGAGAAATGCAACATGGAAGTCTTGGATGTCGCGGAAATTCTACTGGAATCAGTTAGTTTGAAAGGTCAAAATCGTTAATTAGATGGAATTATGTAACAAGCTTTAGTGATGTGTGATGAAAAGACTCAGAGTCGGATTTGTAGGTGCGGGTTGGGTAGTTAATACCTACCATGTAAAAGCTTGGAGAGGAGTGAGGCATGCAGACATAACAGCCATCTGTGATGTTAGAGAAGATCGAGCGAAGACCACAGCTGCATTATGTAGAGAACTTGGAGTAGGTAACCCCAAAGTCTACGGGGATGTTTCAGAAATGGCTAAAGATCCGGAAGTTGATGCCATATGGATAACTGTGCCAAACTATGCTAGAATCCCAGTAGTGAAAGCAATAACCGAGGAAGTTACACAGGGAAAAGCTGAACTTGTTGGGTTAGTATGCGAGAAACCATTAGGCCGTAACGTGAAAGAAGCACGGCAGATGTTAGAGATGGTGGAGAGAGCAGGCGTGCTACATGGCTACTCCGAAAACCAAGTTTTTATGCCATCACTAGTTAAAGGGAAGGAGATTTTGTGGAAAAGAGGTGCAAAGATCGCTGGTCGTCCACATCTTGCAAGATGTACTGAGGAACATGGAGGACCGCATGCAGCGTGGTTTTGGGATGCTACACGTCAAGGGGGAGGAGCATTAAATGACATGCTTTGTCATAGCATTGAGGCTGCTAGATTCTTGTTAACTGCCCCTAATGAAGAAAAAGCAGCTCTAATTCCCCGGGCAGTATCAGCTGATATAGCTTCATTAAAATGGGGTAGCAGACCGAAGTATGTAGAAAGACTGAGAGAGATGACCAAAGGAGAAATTGATTATTCAAAAAAACCAGCTGAGGACATGGGGCGAGCAAGCATAATTTACGAGACCAGAGATGGATTATTGGTATTAAGTGAGCTGTCTACTTCTTGGAGCTTCGTTCCAGGCGAACGAATTTATCTCGAATTATTAGGACCCGAATATTACATGCAAATTGACTCCCTAAATCCGGAAATGAGAATTTTCTTCAGTCGAGAAATTAAGGGTCCAAGCGGGGAAGATCTAGTGGAAAAACAGTCGGCCGAACAAGGTTTTATGCCAGTTTTACCTGATGAGACTTCCACATATGGATATGTAGAAGAACATAGACATATGGTTGAAAGTTTTCTGAATGGAAAAACGCCTAGGGAAACATGGAAAGACGGAGTTTTCGTAGCCGAACTCTTGATGGCCTGCTACATGGCCGCCGAAAAGAACAAAAAATTGAGTTTTCCTCCTGCACATTTAGAAGACTTTGTGCCAAAAGTTGCGCAAGGAACCTGGAACCCAAAGGACATAATAAAAACAACTTTTGAATGATCCAATTTCGCTTATATTCTATAAAGAAAGAGGCGAGATGTTTCTTTCATGTAGGCGATACGAATTGGTAAAAGAAAAATATATAATAGGAGTAGATCTGGGAGGAACATGGGTAAGACTTGCACTTTCCAACAAAGAGGGAAACTTTTTAGGAAAAGTGCAAAAAAGGGTTAACAAGAGTAGCGAGAAAGCAATAGGTGACCAGATCATTACGATAATTCGTTTGCTATGTAAGGAAAGCAACGTTGACTCTACAAGCCTAGAAGGTGTAGGAATAGCCGCAACAGGCCCCCTAAGCATGAAGAAAGGAGCACTTATTGAACCAGTAAATTTACCATTTGAATATGTACCCCTTGCAAAGCCTATCAATAGAGAGCTAGGACTACCTGCATATCTAGTGAACGATTGCACAGCGGCTGTTTTAGGCGAAAGAAGGTTCGGAGCTGGCAAAGGATTAGACAACATTGTCTATATAACAATAGGTACGGGAATAGGCGGGGGCGCCATAGTTGATGGTTGGCTACTTTTGGGAAAAGATGGAAACGCTGTTGAAGTTGGGCATTTCACGATAGATTTCAAGGGAAGACTAAGGTGTGGATGTGGAAAAAAAGGACACTGGGAAGCTTATTGTTCAGGCAGAAATATACCAAATTTCGTCAGGATGAGACTTGAAGAAATTGACAAAAAAATAGTGACGAGAAGCCTACTATTTAAAAAGGTAAAGGGTGACTTATCCAAGTTAAGTTCTGAAGGTATATTTAACGTAGCGAAAAGCGGAGATGATTTGTCTCTTCAACTCATCGAAGAAATAGGAAATCTTAACGCCATCGGCTTTGCGAACGTAATAAACGCTTATGACCCTTCCCTGATCACGGTTGGCGGGACAGTGACTTTAAAGAACAAAAAACTCGTTTTATCCCCGATCAAAAAATACGTAAAAAACTACGCATTGAACAGATTACCGAAAATAATGGTAACTCCACTAGGTGAAGATGTAGGTATGTATGGCGCAGTTGCAACAGTTTTGAAATTTGGATCGCAATAAGTAGCATTCTAAACGAATGATTCTCAGCTAAGTGGAGGAGGTAACACGTGCATACTAAGCGTATTTGAGAAACTCTGCCAAAATTGTGGAATTCAATTTAAAAGACGGAAAATTCATAATAAATATTTGCAACTAGTGGTCTCTGTTGGTTGAAGCAGGAGTCGCGGCCGTGGTCTAGTCTGGTTAGGACACAGTCGATGCGGTGTAAGCCTTCCAAGCCTGCAATCCCGGGTTCAATTCCCGGCGGCCGCACCATTCTACTATTTTTTTGTTTCCAGATTTTTTGCGTAGACTGATGGTACAGTCGGCGGAATTACCAACTTGACCAACGACTTGGAGAAGTTTAAGTGATAAAGACTTAATGGAAGGTGTGGAAGTATTCATTGAGATGAATGCCACGAGACGGATAGCCTTGCAACGTATTCATGTTCTCTTTGGCCTTGCTAAGGAGACTATTCACGAAGACCCACAGTTAGCACAGAGGTATGTGAAGGTGGCAAGAAAAATTGCCATGGCTACTAGACTGCGACTGCCGAAAGAGTATAGGCGCCTGATCTGTAGGCATTGTAAAGGCTTTATCTTGCCGGGTGTAAATTGTCGTGTACGGATACGACAGAGAAGAGAATCGCATATGGTTGTGACATGTTTCAACTGTGGCAAACACTCGCGTATGCCACTGAAAAGTGGGAGAAATAAATGATAACGTCCAAGTTGAAACGGAGAATAAAGCGTGAATTGAACGTTGAGAAGCCAACTGTGTGGGTTGGAAAGGAAGGAGCAACATCGCACATACTGAATGAGATTAGTAGGCAGTTGGAGAAAAAGAAAATGGTGAAGGTGAAGATGTTGAAGACAGCGTTAAAAGATGAAGACGCTAAGAATGTCGCTTCGAAAGTCGCGCAACAGACGGAGTCCATTCTAATCGATGTTCGTGGTCACACGTTCATACTCTACAAAAACAGAAAAAAGAAAAGGTGAAAAGTCTTTATAAGAGGCTTCCTCAAGTAGTGAGGGAAAATTAGTCAAGGAGAAGAAGTCTTGCCAACGCCCCATGACGTGCCGGCATCTATTCTAATTGAAAAGCTAACCAAATACCTAAAAGATAATGTGGATGGAGTCGTTCCGCCAACATGGACTCCTTTCGTAAAGACAGGCTCTCATGTTTCAAGACCTCCGCAGAACCCTGAGTGGTGGTTTACAAGATGTGCCTCGCTTCTACGTAAGATTTACTTGAAGGGACCAATTGGAATAGAGCATCTCAGATCGGAGTACGGCGGAAGAATTGATCGAGGAGTAAAACCTGAACACGCTAGGCGAAGCGGTGGTTCGATTATTAGAAAAGCCATACAGCAACTTGAAGCCGTAGGACTTGTGGAACCTTTAAGAAACAGGGGGAGAGTAACCACCGGAGAAGGAAGGCGACTGCTAGACAGATTGTCCACAGAAATTAAGAAAGACTTGGAGAAAAAGCTTCCAGAACTGAAGAAATACTAGGTGGGCAAGATGAGCGAGGAGGAACTGGAAGAACTGCAAAGGAGAAAGCTCCTTGAACTACAACAGCGAATAGCACAAGAGCAACAGCAGATTCAAGCAAAACAGCAATTTGAAATGCAGAAACAAGCCGTACTTCGCCGAATACTCACAACCGACGCCAGACGACGCCTCAACAACCTAAAAATGGTGAAACCAGAATTCGCCGAGCAACTTGAACTCCAACTCATCCAGCTCGCACAACAGGGCAAGACCAGTATCCCAATAACCGATAAACAATTGAAAGAGATTCTGATGAAGTTGCAGTCTCATCGTAGAGACATCAAAATCAGGAGAGTCTAACAATGGCGAGGAACAAACCGACAGCGAAAAAACGCAGACTGGCAAAGGCGGGGAAACAGAAGAAACCGGTTCCTAGTTGGGTTATTCAGAAAACAAGTGGACGTGTGAGAGCCAACCCTAAAAGAAGACGTTGGCGACAGAGGAAAATAAAAGCTTGAGGGGAACGTGGATGAAAGAGACTGCTGAAGAAGAGAAAGAAGCAATCACGGAAGAAAAAGCTGAAACCGTAGAAGAAACTGTGGAAACTGAAGAAGTCGTGGAAGAAGAGGAAACCACTGAAGAAATTGTTGAGGAAGCTGAAGCTGAGGAAGAGGTAGAAGTTGAAGAGGCGAGGAAAGAGGAAAGAGTAGAAGAAGAGATTGTTGAAGAAAAAGTCTACACGATACCACTAAGCAGAGCATGGATTTCTCCACGTCAAAAACGGGCTCCACGAGCCATCCGCCTCGTTAAGAATTTTATTCAGAGGCACATGAAGGTCGAAGAAGAAGCCTTAGAAGAAGGAGAAGAAGGAGAAAGAGTGGTCATTAGCAACGAAGTGAACGAAAAAATCTGGAGCAGAGGAATCCAGAAGCCGCCACGAAAAATCCGCGTTCGGGCAGCCAAGGATAAAGAGGGAACAATAACCATCTACTTGGCAGAAGGAGACTAATGCTTGGCGATATTCCTCTTTGACATTTTTGGCAATGCAAGCATAGGCGTTTATTGTCTGACCACTGATAAAATGGCGATTGTTCCTCCGCAAGTCACAGATGCTAAGGCGAAGAAGCTGAGAGAATGGTTGAAAGTGAAGGTTATCCGTTCAACTATCGGCGGGGCAGCGGTTATGGGAGCCTTAGCCTGCGCAAACTCTAATGGCATAGTTCTTCCACACACTACCCATGAGGAGGAGGTTCAAGCCGTAAAATCAATCTTAGACATCAAAGCTGCAGTTATGCAGACAAAAAAGACGGCTTATGGAAACCTCGTTCTGACGAACGACCATGGAGCAATCGTTGACCCACGATTAAAAAAGAAAGACGTAGCAAAAATAGAAGATACTCTGGATGTTGAGGCAGTTCCCGGAGAAATAGCAGGGCTGCCATACGTTGGATCCCTCGCCACCGCCACGAACAAGGGCGTGCTAACCCATCCACTGCTGAAAGAGGAGGAACAGAAAGTTTTAACGGACGTGTTAAAGGTTCACGTGGATGTGGGAACCATAAACTGTGGAATACCGTACGTCTCCACCGGACTTTTAGGAAACAAATATGGCGCAGTAGCTGGATCGGTGACAACTGGACCCGAATTATTTATGATAGGTCAAGCATTGGATGTGGTGAAATAAAATGAGTCAAGTCAAAGTTTTCCGGGTGACGGGAGAGATTAAGAAGCCTAACTTCCACACGAACTTTAGAAAGGAAATTAGAGCTCTAAAACCCGAAGATGCTGTTGAAACAGTCTACAAGGAGATTGGGAGCAAACATCGAGCCAAACGCTTCCAGATCAAAATCGTAAAGGTTGAAGAAATAAGTCCAGAAGAGATCGAAAATCCTCTCATAAAAAAGTTAACGTTGGGAGAAGAAAGTGTCAAGTGAAGAGGAAACGTTCCGCAGACTAGCAGTTGAACTTCGAATCTTAGAAGGAACCGCTGAAGCTTTACAGTCGAGGATAGGCTTTGTAGACGCAGCCTTAACCGAGTTTAGAGTTGCAGACATGACCTTGGAAGGGTTAGGGAAGGAGAAGAAAGACGCGTCGCTTTTCGTTCCAATCGGAGGTGGTTCATACATAAAGGCAAGACTAGAAAGCGCGGACAAAATGATTGTGGGGATAGGAGCAAGCGTAGCTGTCGAAAAAACGATAAAGGTGGCTAAGGAAAACATGAGCAAGCGCGTAGCTGAACTAGAAAAAACGAGAACGAGCCTTCAACAACAAATAACTCAGGTGATAGGAAGGATTCAAGACAATCGATCCCAGCTTCAAGAACTCTCAGCGAAACTCAGCGAAAAGGAGAGCGGAAAGGGTGTTCGAAAAACTAAGAACACGAGTTAGTAGCCTCGTCAACAAGGTAGCAACAACAGAACTAAAAGCTGATCAACTTCACCCGATTCTAGAGGATTTTAAACTAAGCCTAATCGAAAATGACGTAGCGATGTCAGTTTCCGATCACATCTGCGAAGAGATGGAAAAACGTTTAGACGGAATCCAAGTGAAGCGGCTAGAAGATCGTAAAAAGATCGTGGAAAGAAAACTGCAGGAAATTTTGCTTGAAATCATGGCAACCAAAGAAAGAATCGACCTTTTGGAAAGTGTGGGGAAAAAGCGGAAAACAAATGCGCCATACGTCATCGTTTTTGTGGGAATCAACGGAACTGGCAAAACCACGAGTATAGCGAAGGTGGCGAAACTGCTGATGAAAAAGGGCTATTCGGTTATCCTCGCCTGTAGTGACACCTACCGTGCCGGGTCTATCGAACAGTTGGAGGAACACGCCAAACGATTGGGCGTCCGCATGATTAAACACAAATATGGGGCAGACCCAGCTGCTGTAGCCTACGACGCTATTAGTCATGCAAAGGCTCATGGGATAAACGCTGTGCTCATTGACACCGCGGGGCGTATCCAAACGAACAGAAATCTCATGAACGAGCTGGCGAAGATTAAGAGAATTATTACTCCAGATTTTACTGTTCTCACGGTGGACGCTCTCACCGGAAATGACGCTGTCATGCAAGCTGAGGAGTTCCACAAGAGCGTGGGTATAGATGGAACCATATTGACTAAGGTGGACGCTGATGTGAAAGGAGGCTCGGCTCTCAGCGTCACATATGTGACCGGCAAACCTATCTTGTTCATTGGGATTGGACAAGAATATGGGGATCTACAAGAGTTTAGCCCTGAGCAATTCACACAAATGGTTCTTAGATAGAAACGTCTCTGGCTTTGTTTGTTGGCAAAAGGTTTTTACGTTTTGGCCAAAAGTTTCAACAGAATTCCCTTTGCGGAATATAGTCTGTTTTCGCTTTGTTCATAGATTATCGAGTTTGGGCTTTCTATCACATCAGCACTTATCTCGTAGCCTCTGTGAATTGGCATGTCATGCATAATTAGAGCGTCACTGTCCTTCAGCAGTTCGTTGTTCACTTGATATGGATTCATTAATCTAATTCGTTTCTCCTTTTCCTCCTTAAACTTTGGATCGAGAAAAAACTCCATGTCCACCCAAGTATCGGTGTAAACGACATCGGTGTCTTTTACTGCTTTTTTAACATCTAATGTGGTCTTATGCAAACCTGTCCTTTCAGCTTTTTCAATAAGTTCCTTGTCAACCGACTGTTCGTTCACTATCGGCGTCACTGTGGTAATCTCCACTCCCATTCTAGTGCAACCTTCGATCAGAGAATTGCACACGTTGTTGTGAACTCCAATGTAAACAAGCCTCAGGCCTTCTAAGAGGCCTTTTTTTTCTTTTATGGTCACCAAGTCTGAAATGGCTTGGCAGGGATGGTATTTTTCGCAACACCCGTTGATAACCGGAACCTTGGACGCCTCAGCCATCTCTTTTAAGTCAGCGTGATGCCTCAGACGTGCCATGATGCAGCTAACGTTTCTTGAGAGGTATCTGGTTTCGTCTCTGATGGTTGCTAAGGCGAAGTTTGTTGCCCTCCAATCCAAGAAGACGGCGTGACCTCCCAGCTGGGTCATTGCTACTTCAAAAGAGACCCTTGTTCTGGTCGAGGTTTTCTGAAATATCATCGCCAACGATTTGTCCTTTAGCATAGTTTTGTATTCAACTGGTTGCCTCTTGATTTCTAAAGACTTGTTGATCACGTCTTTGATCTGTTCTGTAGTCCAGTCTTTAAGGGTTAGTAAATGCATTTTTATTCTCACCTTTTCTCTCCGCTTTGAACAGTAAAATCAATAATATAAGTGTAAGTGCTCTTTCTACACTCGTATTGTATCTATCAAGCCTCTTTATCAACTACCCTCCTCACCTGTCTAACCCTCGACCGATTTATCTCGCCTGCTGTTCTGTCTTTAAGTTCTTCAGACCCTCATTTGCACTCTGTAGGATAGGTCTGGTGGAAGTGAAACTTTATTTCTAATCCGCTTCTTAGTACATTTTTGTTAGAAGGCGTAATCATGATTTTGATGGTGACTTCCACGAAAGACGTTGCTGGCATGAACATCACTCAACAACTCTTAGATTATTATGAATTTGAAAAGCAGCCAGAATTGTTTCGTAAACACCCAGTGCACCTTAAAAGAATTCAGGACCGTGAAGTCAAGCTGGTTTTAATCGATGAAGAAATTGTTCACACCCAGTTTATCACCGACTTTTTCACTCCTGAACTGTTGATTTTTTTATCTCGGCACGCTAGCGCAAGTGGAATCCCCACTCTTTCTGTTCACACTCCAGGCAACCTCGGTGAAGCAGAGCTCGGTGGAATCTCGAGAAAAGTTTCGGTGTCTCCAGCAAGCGCGATGAAAAATGCCCTTTTAGAAATGGCTAAGAGGAAACGTGAAATGAGATTGAACTACGAGGTGTCCTATGAAGGTACGCATCATGGACCATCCTTAGACGTGCCAACTATGTTCGTAGAGTTGGGAAGCTCGTCGAAGCAATGGAAGGATGTGAGGGCAGCAGAGGTCGTGGCTCACGCTGCAATGATTGCAGTTTCTAAGCAGTCAGAATATCCAACTGTTTTGGGTATCGGAGGCCCACATTACAACACGAAGTTCTCACGAGTTGCGCTCACTAGTGAAATAGCTTTCGGACATATGATCCCAAAATATGCTATTCCACAAGTGGGTGTTGAGATGATAAAGCAGTGTGTTGAAAGAACGGTGGAAAAGGTAGAGTTGGCTGTGCTTGAGTGGAAAGGAATTAGGGGAGCTGATAAAGGTAGATTGATCCTAGCTCTGAATGAGATTGGTGTGCCCGTTGAAAAAATCTGATTGGAATACATGACTGATGTTTGTAAGCGCACACCAGAGAAAATACTCTTTTATATTAGTATTGCCGTTTGAAAGATGCGAGTAACCATGGGATTAAGATCATTCTTCCAATCGTGTGCGAGAATGTTGAAGCTTGCTACAAAGCCGGGAAGGAGCGAGCTATGGCTCTCTGTAAAGGTTTGTTTCCTCGGCACAGTTGCTATTGGCGCTATCGGTTTTCTGATTCACCTCATAGCCACCATGTTAGAGGAGTAACAGTAAGAACGGAATGGAATGTTGAATATGGAAAAAGAGAAGTTTTCCTCAATGATTTTTGCTGTGCGAACCACAGCTGGGCAAGAAAAAAACGTAGCGAACCTCATTGCAACTAGGGTCAAAGCGGGCGAACTTCCGATAAAAGCTGTTCTTGTACCAGAAATATTGAAAGGCTATGTGTTCGTTGAAGCAGACGGTCCTCATTTTGTTGATAAAGTGATAGCGGGAATTAAACATGTGAGATCCAGAGTTCCGGGAACCGTGAGTTTCTCAGAGGTTGAGAGGTATATCATTGTAAAGCCGGTTATCGAAGAACTGGACATAGGAGATGTTGTGGAGATCATGGCAGGCCCATTTAAAGGAATGAGAGCAAAGATTACAAGGGTTGACCGAACAAAGGAAGATGTGACCCTTGAGTTGCTGGAGGCAACGTTCACCTTACCCATCACAGTTCACGCCGACTATGTAAAGCCTGTGGAGAAGGCAAAAGAGGGAGAAAAATGAGTGAGAAGAAGGTTGTTGAAGCCTTGGTAAGTGGTGGCCAAGCAACCGCTGGACCTCCGTTGGGGCCAGCTTTAGGACCACTCGGAGTCAATGTCCTTGCTATTGTGAACAAAATCAACGAGGTCACAAAAAATTACGCTGGCATGAAGGTGCCTGTGAAAATAACGGTGGACGCGGAGACAAAGGAGTTTGAGGTAAGTGTGGGAACGCCGACTACTTCTGCGTTGATCGTTAGCGAGTTGGGTGTTGCGAAGGGTTCTGGGGCTCCAAAAACGGAAAAAATAGGAAATCTTTCTATGGCGCAAGTTATTCGCGTAGCGAAAATTAAACGTTCTAAGCTCTTGGCGAGAGACCTGAGGGCTGCGGTTAAAGAAGTTTTAGGCAGTTGCGTAAGCATGGGGGTAACTGTGGAAGACAAGGACCCACGTGAGGCCCAAAAGGAAATTGACGAGGGAAAGTATGACGCGTTGTTTGAAAAGGAACAATGATTTTTGCTAAATTGTGAAAAATTAGCCTTCTGTTCTGTGTAAAGAGGGGTTCCATGTTTTTTGTGTGTAGGGTTTGTTTTTAGCTCTGTTTTGGTTTTTGCTGCTTTTTTCATATGGTGGCTGTGGCTTCTTCGATCTTTTCAGCTTCGGTGAACGCTCCAATTTCACTAAGATAGTTAGGATATTGCTCCAATCCCCTAACACAGTGCAAAAACGAAAACTTTCACAACCTTAAGCTCTTTTCGTAAAAATCTTTTTATAACTGGCTTCGATACGTCTCTGGCACGAGGCCTCAAAAATGCCATTAGACGAAAAAAATCTTCTTCAGGCAATTAAGGAAGTTAAGGAAAAGTCTAAAAAAAGAACTTTTGTACAGTCCATCGAACTTGTCATAAGCCTCCGGGACATAGACCCGAAAAAGCCTGAGGGTAAAATACAAGAACTTATTGAACTTCCGAATTCTACAGGAAAAGAAAACAGAGTATGCGTGATCGCCTCAGGCGAAATGGTCTTGAAAGCCAAAAAGGCAAACGCAGACCTTGTTATTAAGAAAACTGAGCTTCAAGCTCTAGCTGGTGATAAGAAGAAACAAAAGGAGATTGCAAAAGCCTACGACTTCTTCATTGCAGAGGCTCCGTTAATGCCACTCTTAGGAAGGATTCTTGGCGCCACTCTAGGACCAAAGGGAAAGATGCCCACGCCCGTGCCTCCAACAGCAGACATAGCACAACAAATAAAGAAACATCAAAAAATGGTGTTTATAAGAGTCCGAGGACAACCAGTTCTTCAATGTCGCGTGGGAACTGAAAACATGGCAGATAACAAAATCGCTGAAAACTCTCAGGCAGTAATAAGAAGGATTGAAGGAAAACTTAAAAGAGGAACGAAAAACATCAGGTCAATCCATTTGAAAACAACCATGGGTTCACCGATCAAAATGAAAATGTAGATGTGAGAAAGAACATGTTGCGTCAAACGGTGCTAGCGAAAGCCGAAGAAGTTAAAGAAACAAAAAGCCTCATACAGCAGTACAAGGCTCTCGGAATCGCCAGCCTACAAAAAGTTAGAGGCGCTCAACTTCAAGGATTGAGGAGAAAACTGAAGAATAGCGCCCACCTCTGCGTCGTCAAGAACAGTATAGTAAAAAGAGCAATTGGAGAGTGCAAAGAAAAGCCAGGGCTTGAGAAACTTGAAGAACACTTGACCGGAGCTAACATTTTCCTCTTCACCAGCCTCAACCCATTCAAACTCGTATTGCTTCTCGAAAAGAGTAGAATGAAGGCTACTGCGAAGGCTGGCGATGTAGCAGCATACGACGTGACCGTCCCATCTGGAAACACTGGACTACCTCCCGGCCCTATCATCAGTCAACTAAGCGCCGTAGGCCTACGCACAAGAATCGAGAGCGGAAGCGTATGGATAACTCATGACACTATGGTGGCGAAAAAAGGTGACGTTATAGCAATGAACCTTGCAAACGTGCTTTCAAAGCTTGGCATAAAACCAGTGGAGATTGGGCTTACCATGAAGGTGATGTACGATGACGGACTAATCATAGGTGAGGAACAACTGCGAATAGATTTGGAAGAGTTTCAACAAAGCCTCAAGGAAGCCCATGCATATGCGTTCAGTTTATCACTGAATGCTGTGTATCCGCTTGCAGAAAACATTACCCCACTTCTTCAAACGGCGCATCACGAAGCATATAGACTAGCCCTAAACGCAGATTTACCCGCTCCCGACACAATAGCTGATCTCGTAAGGAAGGCTCACGCGGAAATGCTAAGTTTAAAAATGAGGTTAGATGTAGCCAGCGAAAAGGCTACGTCAACAAGTTCTGTTCAGAAAGGTTAAAAAGGGGACTGTGAAAAGAGAGAAGAGGATGGTGAATAGATCATGGAGTACGTGTACGCCGCAATGCTTCTGCACAAAGCTGGAAAACCCATCAACGAGAAGAGCATAACCGAAGTGCTCAAAGCCGCGGAAATCAATGCAGATCCTGTCAGAGTTAAGGCTCTCGTGGCTTCCTTAGCTGAGGTTGACATTGAGGAAGCAATTAAATCTCCACCAGCGCTGATGGCACCTGCACCGGCTGTTGCAGCAGCTCCAGAGGCTAAACCAGCGGAAGAGAAAAAAGAGAAGAAGAAAGACGAGAAAGAGAAGGAAGAGGAAGCACTCGAAGGCCTCGGAGCTCTATTCGGATAAAGCAGTTTCTGGTTAGGAAAACTGTACCAACTTTCTGCAACTTATGGTAAGCTCAGAAGTCTTTGTGAAAAAACATAATCAAAACTCAGAATCAGATGTCAAAGGATGCGCCTTAAACTCCTGAGGCTTTGACTGATCTTAGAACAGTTTTGGTGAGAATATAATGGTTAAATGCTTCTTTAAACTCTAACTTTTAAATCTGCGGGGGTTCTTACTTGATGAGTGATGGATGATGAAACGTTTTCCTGAAAGCGAGTATCACGTTCCCTTCTTCGATGAGTACGGGTACGTTCGGAAATTATGCCCGATTTGTAAAGAGTATTTTTGGACGCAGAATCCTGATCAAAAAACCTGTGGAGAATCCACTCCTGAAGGCTGTGCACCTTTAACTTTCATTAATAATCCACCCACTCGCAAGCGTTACAGTTTTCAAGAGATGCGTGAAGCTTTTCTTTCCTTCTTCGAGAAGCAAGGACATGAGAGAGTCAAGCCGTATCCTGTTGTGGCTAGGTGGAGAGACGACCTTTATTTCACTCACGCCAGCATCATTGACTTCCAACCATATGTTACCAACGGAATCATATGCCCGCCGGCCAATCCCCTCGTCATCAGCCAGCCCTGCATTCGGTTCATAGACGTGGATAACGTTGGACCCACCTTCGGTCGACACCTAACCATCTTCGAGATGGGCGGTCACCACGCCTTTAACTATCCGGACAAAAAGGTTTACTGGAAAGATCAAACGGTGCGTTATCATCACGAATTTATTACAAAGGATTTGAGCGTGAAGTCTGACGAGGTTGTCTATAAAGAAGATGTATGGTCAGGTGGGGGAAACGCTGGACCTGACCTAGAGACGATTGTCAGAGGATTGGAGCTCGCCACGCTGGTCTTCATGAAGTTCAAGGTGGTGAATGACAAGTTTGTCGAGTTGCCTATACGAACTGTTGATACCGGATATGGAATTGAACGATACACATGGCTGTCACAGGGGTCTGTGAGTTGTTTCCATGCAGTGTACGAACCTGTCTTGGATAAAATATTGAAGATGGCCGGTATAAGCGGGATTGATAATAAATTACTGGCGAAAATAGCAGAAACATCTGGTTTGATGAGCGTAGAGAAAACAGTTGATCGAAGAGGAACTTGGAGAAAGGTTGCTGAACGGGTTGAAATGAGCTTGGATGAACTTATCAAAATGTTGCTTCCCATCGAAAGCACGTTCGCCGTCGTGGATCACACCAAATGTCTGACGTTTATGCTCGCCGAGGGCGTCGTGCCTTCCAACGTGCGCGAAGGATACTTAACTAGGTTAATAATTCGTCGAACCTATAGACTGCTTAAGACACTCGCAATCGATGAAAAACTGCCTGAAATCATTGACATGCAGATCGCGTTTTGGGCACAGGACTTTCCGCATTTGAAAGAGATGCGGGACGAAATCCTAGAAATCCTCTCGGTGGAGCAAGATAAGTTTAAGGAGACTCTTAAGAAGGGAGACGCCCTCGTAAAGCGGATAAGTCAAGGGTTGAAGGCAAAGGCCATCTCTCGGATTCCAACTGAAACGTTGATAGAACTCTACGATTCGCATGGCCTCCCACCGGAGGTTGTTAGGGAAACTGCTGAAAACAATGGTGTAGAGGTGAAAGTGCCTGAAAACTTCTATATTATGGTTGCTGAGAGACATGTCCAGGCTCCTCCTCAACGAGAAGTGAAGAAGATCGAAGGGTTAGAAGCCAAGGTTTCAGACCTCCCAGAGACGCAGATGCTCTACTATAAGGATGCATACGTCACCGAATTTGAAGCACAAGTTCTTCGAGTTGTGGACAACAAGTACGTGGTCTTGGAAAAAACGGCGTTCTATCCTGAAGGTGGCGGACAACCATCCGATCATGGGCACCTGGAGTTTGCTGGGATAAAATCTGAAGTAGCAGATGTTCAGAAACTAGGAAATGTCATCGTTCATGCTCTTAAAGGTTCGGTCCCTAAAGAAGGTGACGCTGTAAAGGGAATTATCGATTGGAAGCGACGAAACAACCTGATGAAGCAACACACTGCAACTCACGTCATTATGGGCGCGGCGAAACGTGTCCTTGGGCAACATGTTTGGCAGTGTGGAGCCCAGAAGGGTTTAGACCACTCAAGACTAGACATCTCTCATTTTAGACGGTTGACAATGGAAGAAAACCAAAAAATTGAGGAACTGGCAAATGAGGTTGTGATGCGGAAGATTCCTGTTGAAACTTCTTGGATGCCTCGAGGAGAGGCAGAGAAACTTTACGGCTTTCGACTCTACCAAGGTGGGGTTGTCCCTGGAAAAGAAATCCGTGTTGTGAAAAGTATAGGTTGGGATGTTGAAGCTTGCGCAGGGACACATGTAAAGAACACGGGAGAGCTAGGGTTCATAAAAATAATTCACACGGAAAGAATCCAAGACGGCGTCGAACGTATTGTGTTCAGCGTGGGATTGCCAGCCCTAAGATTTGTGCAGGAGACCGATCAACTACTTAGGAAACTATCTGAGGTTTTGAATGCACCCCGCGAAAAGCTTGAGAAAACTGCAGAACGCCTCGTGAGAGAGTGGAAAGAGGCTCGTCATAAAGAAAAGCAGCTGATCAAAGAAGTTGCTGTTCGAGATATCGTGAAGTTGAAGAGGCATGTGGAAGGCAGAAGGGCAAGGCCAATCGAGGGAGTGAGCTTTGTTACGCAGGAGTTTGAACCAGTTGATGTTGACCGCATGATCCAGACAGGTAGCCAACTTGTAAAAGCAGAGCCCAACACGGTTTCGGTGTTTTACGGGGCAGATAAGAAGAATGCGAGGATTGTGGTGATGGCTGGAAAAGATGCTGTAAAACGGGGCATAAATGCTGGTGAGGTAGCGAAAGAGACCGCATCGGTGCTGGATGGCGGTGGTAGCGGAAGGCCTGACTTTGCTCAGGGAGGAGGAACTCTGGTCAAAAAAGTGGCAGAGGCGTTGCAGAGAGCGGCGGAAGTTGTAAAAAGACAGCAGGAAAAAAAGTAACAGATTAAAGCAAGTTTGTTCATTAAGATTTTTGTTGGTGCTGAACTTGAGGGATAATGTTCTCCTCGGAGACTAACCGAACCTTTAATAATCCTCAGAGTAGTTCAGAAAGTTTCATGGAAATTTTAAAACAAATCGAAGACAAGTGGCGCAGAGAGTGGGAAAAAGCGAAAATCTTTGAGGCAAATCCAGATTCTACAAGAAAAAAATGTTTTGTAACTTTTCCATACTCCTACGCGAATGGTCCACTCCATGTGGGACATGGCTTCACAGCTACACGCGTGGACGCTTATGCCCGGTTTAAACGAATGCAGGGTTACAACGTCCTGTTTCCGTGGGCTTGGCACTGGACAGGTCAGACCATAGCTGGAGCAAGTGAACGAGTGAAAGTGAGGGACAAAGATTTCATTCGAGCCTTAAAAGAGGTCGACGGCGTTTCAGAACAGGACTTGAAAAAGTTTGCTGACCCAACGTATATGGCCACCTACTACACAAGAGAGAACCGGGAAACAGTAAAGCATATGGGGTTTTCAATTGATTGGAGGAGAGATTTCCACACTACCAGCCTTACATTCAACAAATTTATTGAGTGGCAGTACGAGCGACTACGGGAAAAAGGCTACGTGGCCAAAGGAACACATCCCGTGGTATGGTGTCCGCATTGTGAAAGCCCCACTGGAGACCACGACCGACAAGAGGGAGAAGGCGTCCGACCTGAAGAGTACACATTAATAAAATTCAAAATTGAAGATGCATTCCTTCCCGCAGCTACGTTCAGACCTGAAACAATTTACGGCGTAACCAACATGTGGATAAATCCAGACGCCGCCTACGTTAAAGCTCAAGTCAACGATGAACAGTGGATTATCAGCAAAGAAGCCGCTAAAAAATTAGGAGAACAAAGACGAAAAATCAAAGTCGTAAGTCAATTCAAAGGCAGAGAAATTATTGGAAAACATTTTGTGAACCCCATCAACAACAAAAAATTACTAATCCTGCCGGGCTGGTTCGTAGATCCCTCACATGCAACTGGAGTCGTGTACAGCGTCCCTTCGCATGCTCCGTACGATTGGCTAGCGTTAAGAGACCTACAGACAAAGCCTGAATCGCTCAAAGAGTTCAACATCGAACCCGCGTCAGTGAAGAGTATACAGCCCATCTCCATGATTCTGGTGGAAGGATCTGGGGAACACCCAGCCATCGAATTAGTGGAACAAATGGCAGTGAAAAATCAACACGACCCAAAAGCCGAGGAAGCAACGAAGTTACTGTATAAAAAGGAGTTTCACAGCGGTGTCCTAAAGGACCTTTGTGGAGAGTATGCTGGAAAAACCGTTTATGAAGTGAAAGATCGTTTGATCCAAGACTTTAAGCAGAAGGGCATTGCCGATTCCATGTACGATATGACCCAACGAGTCATCTGTCGTTGTTTAACTCCTTGCATAGTTAGGGTGCTCGAGGGTCAATGGTTTCTGAGATACTCAGATCAGACGTGGAAAGAAAAAACCAAGGAGGCACTGAACAGAGCGTCTGTTTACCCCGAATCCGCCGTACAGTGGTTCATTAACGTCATAGATTGGTTAAAAGAATGGCCCTGCGCCAGAAAAACTGGTTTAGGAACGACGCTGCCGTGGAGTCCAGGCTGGATCGTGGAAACGTTAAGCGACTCAACGATCTACATGGCTTTCTACACAATAAACAAACACATCAAAAATTTCAACATAAAGCCAGAGCAGCTGATAGTTCAAGTATTTGATTATGTCTTTCTCGGCAAAGGCAACGTAGAAAAAGTAGCTGAAAAATCACATATAACCCGTGCTGTCTTAGAGTCGATGCGAACAGAATTTGTATATTGGTACCCCGTAGACTTCAGGGACTCCGCGAAAGAGCTAGTTCCAAACCATCTAACTTTCTTCCTCTTCCACCACGTAGCACTGTTTCCGCCAGAACACTGGCCTAAGGCGATAGCCGTAAACGGGATGCTGATGATCGAAGGAAAGAAAATGTCAAAGTCGAAAGGCAACTTCGCAACGTTGAGAAGTGCCCTAAACCAGTATGGAGCAGATGCCACTCGTTGTGCGTTGCTGTTGGGCGCGGAAGACATGGACGACCCGGATTGGAGAAGCGAAAGTGTCCGTGAGGTAAAGGGCAAGCTTGAAAGCTTCTACAACATAGCTCACAGCGTGATTGAGGCGAAGATGAAGAATGAGAAAGTGGGTCATTTGGAGAGATGGCTGATTAGTACATTGGAACATCGAACCAAAAAGGTAACAGAAAGCATGGAGATAATGAAGACCAGAACGGCCGTAGAAAACGTGTTCTTCGAAGTTTGGAACGATTTTCGCTGGTATAAACGAAGAGAAGAACGCCCTAACACAAGGATTCTGAGAGAAGCTATGGAAACTTGGATACGCCTGCTCGCTCCATTTGCACCCCACATCTGTGAGGAACTTTGGAGTAAGCTGGGCAGAGAAAGCTTCATTTCATTTGCTGAGTGGCCCACCTACGACGAAAAAAAAGTTGACGTCCGAGCAGAAGAAACAGAAGGTTTAATCAAAAACGTGTTAGATGATACCTTAA
The DNA here is from genome assembly GCA_029883255.1 of Candidatus Bathyarchaeota archaeon. Next base: position 19,333 of record JAOUJL010000011.1, read on the forward strand.
ACATTCTACGCGCAACCAAAATCAGGCCAAAAAGAATCTACTACTATTCAGCTACACCTTGGAAATGGAAAATCTATCTGAAGCTAGTGGAAAAGTCGGTTTCCACACGAGTTGTACAAAGCGAGGTTATGAGGGAGTTGATGAAAGCCCCGGATATGAAAAGAATTGCCAAAAAAGTCGCGAAATTCATTAACCAAGTCATCGACGAAATCAACCGAATGCCAGATGACAAGAAAAACAGACAATTGAAGGCAGGGGTTATTGATGAAAACCAGGCGTTGAAGGAGGCTGGAGCTTTTTTTGAAAGTGAACTTAACGCAAAGATTTCCGCGTTTCATGAAGAAGATCCACGATGTCATGACCCGAAGAAAAGAGCGGAGTCAGCTAAACCTTATCGTCCAGGTATTTACATCAAATAATTCTCTCTGCTACAGTAGTACACATTACCCTTCGCGTTGACATGAAAAAAGACAATCTCAAACGTTCATGTCAATTGGTTTTTGGGTCTTGTGCTTTAACGTAGTTTGCTCTTTTGTGTTTAGTTTCTCTGTACCCTTGAATGATGCTTGCGAATGAGAATGTGGACGCTAACAGCAATGGTATCCCAACCTCTAATAGAGACAGGTGTCCGCCCCCATAAGCGAAGAAGAGAAATAAGAATGAGAAAGCAAATTCGATGAACGCAATTATCATTAGTGCTACATTAAGAAGAGTGCGTGTTTTCTTGCCTAAACGCCCTAAGATTTTGAAAGAATTTGCCGCGATGACAGTGAACATTAGGCCGATTAAGACTAGATCTCCTGCTGACCCCGTCTCACCTGAGTAGGAAATGAATGCGTAATAGTAGAAGATGATTGCCAACCCGATGTTAGCGAACCCACTGCATATCACAAAAACTGAGGAAAGCCTCATTAATACCACTGAAATGAACGTTACATTTCTTTAAATATTTATTTGATTCGACACTATTTCTGCCACTGCGTAGTTGTCTAACATTTTCTGTTTCTTACTTTTCCTTTTTGATGTTAAGCGAACCTCCCTCCCTTTGAAAGCAGTTGATTTGACGTATTAAAATCCTCTTGGACGTGTTCTAAAAAATGGACTTATAAAGCTACGTTGAAGAGAATATCTGTGAGTGTGCCTTTATATTGCCAGCTGAAGACGAGGAGAAGCTGGAATTCGAGCTTCGAGGCAAAGCTTGGAAAGTTTACTGGCTTCTTTTGAAAAGAGGTTGTCCAATGAGTGTGAGGCAGGTTCAAAGGGCTTTACATTTTAGTAGCCCCAGCGTAGCGCAGCATCATCTCGACCATTTATGTGGCTTGGGCTTGGTTGAAAAGCAAAGGGTAGGGGGAAGCTATCTATTGACTAGCGAGGTTAAAATCGGAGTGCTTAGGCACTTCGTCAAGTTGGGAAGGTTGTTGTTTCCAAGATATTTCTTTTACGCGATTTTCTCCACAGCATTCTACATAATTTACCTAGCTGTACTTATGCAAAGCCTTTCTCGGGAAAACCTTTTCATCACGTTTTTCGGGGCAATAGTCTCTGCAATATTTTGGTATGAAGCTGTTCGCGTCTGGCGGTTAAGGCCGTTCTGATTTCTGGACGAAATGTACTAAAAATTAGGATAATATAGCAGGCTGCGTTTTGTTATTAACAGTGTTCAAAATGTTGAGGGAAATCAAGAAGAAAACAGCAGTCTACAGTGTTCTAGCGGTTTTACTGGCCACCATACTAGGTGCTATTTGCCTCAATTTTGAAATCCTCCCATTGGTGCCTCCAGTGAGTGCGGGCGAATTAAGCACATTCTCTTCACAGGAGGAACTGGAGAACTATCTGATGACAAAACAGGAAACTCCATATTACTACGTGGAAATGCCAGATTTGCCAAGAATGCCCTTGCCACCAGGTGTAACTCCATCGTCTACGTTGCTCCGCGCGCTAAGGGGTGCATATGGGCTTGACGATATAAATATTAAATATATACTTATGAGTGGCCCGGAATACTCAGCGACTAACGTTCAAGTAGCGGGAGTGGATGAGGCAGACTTGGTGAAAACCGATGGAGAATACATATACATTGTTTCGGAGAACAACCTTACAATCTTAAAAGCATATCCAGCTGAAGATGCGGAAATTCTTTCCCAGATTAGCCTTAACGGAACGCTTCGAGGAATCTTCATAAACGGAGATAAGCTGGCGGTTTTCGGAGAATCATACTTCTACCAGCCAGTTGAGGTTTATTATGCTGCAAACGTAACCGTTAGAATGAATGAAACAACACTATTACCACTGAAAGTGCAGGGTCCTCCTTACTATCGGTCATGTGCAACTGGCAGTGAGGCGTTTGTCAGAGTCTATAACGTGTCGGACAGAGCCAATCCTCTATTGACAAACGAAGTCACAATCAATGGAACCTATTTCAGCTCGAGGAGAATAGGCGACTACGTCTACGCAGTAACAAGCCAGCCAACCTACTGGCGCCATTCCAAACTGATTCTACCCATGATCACATCTCCGAACAAAACAAAGATAATACAACCAAACGAAATCTACTATTCTAACGTATCGGACAACTCTTATGCATTCACAACCATAGTCTCCATAAACCTGAACCTCGACTGGTCAGAGCCGGAGCACAAGACG
>JAOUJL010000097.1 GCA_029883255.1 Candidatus Bathyarchaeota archaeon
AATCAATCACTATCCACTTCACCCATTGACTCCTATTTGCTTCCTAGGAGACATTTACATCGCAAAACTCACAAACGGCGGTTGTTCATTTCGACTAGACATAGACAAAAACATCCCCAGCGAACAAGGAATAGCAGCGGCACAGAAACTTCTTGGAAACGACATACTCCTTCAAGGATACCCTGAAACCCTACGCTTGGCACACATATACTCCACATTCACCGCCAACGAAGTCATAGGCATACAACGGTTCATAGCCCAAACATACGGACTAAAAATCGTCACACGACCCAATCTACGCCGATTGTTATTTGGACCATACGGAAAAGGCCCAGAGGACTAGTCAATGAGACTTTACAGAAAAGAAGGCAACACTATTCAAATCCTAAGTTTTCCAACCGAGGAAATTGAAAAGGGAGAATACCTCCTCATACAAGACTTAAAACACAACCGAAGCCTCGTCACACAAGTAATTGACATCGAATTCGCCAACATTCCCGGCATCCTAGAAGAACTCCTAAGAAACTCCACAGACAACCAGCATGTCTACGGAGAAAACCTCGACCCACTGGAAGTAGCCCCACACATAACTTACATCCAAGACGCACGAATGCTTGTCTGCAAAATCCGAGGAACCATACAAAACGAAAAACTAAGCATAAATACAGCATGGCTCCCCTCACGCTCCCAATCAAACGTCAAAAAACTTCCCGTTGCTTCTCTGCTGGCACAAGCAAAAATCAACAAAAGCCTTCCCATCAACCTCGGCGAAACGAGAGAATCATCTTCCATCACAATTGACGCGCACATGCTTGACGGCAAACTCAACATAGTCACAGGAAAGAAGGAAACTGGAAAGTCTCACCTCTCCAAACTCCTCGTCCTCAGTCTCACGGATTATGGAGCCCCAGTTGTTGTTCTGGACCTAAACGGCGAATACACCCGCCTAGGTTTCTCATCAAACGGCGAAAAAAACGAGTACAACAAAAAGGTTCTGGTGCTCACTCCAGGCGACAACTTCAAAATAACACTGGAACAGACGAACCTGCACGTCATGCTGAACATCCTCTTCCACGCACTTGACCTGCCAGGCACCTCTGCACGAGAGTTTCGACGCATATGGCGATCTCTAAAGGACCGCAACACGCTTACGATGCATGAACTAGGCGAGGCTATTAGAAATCGACAGTGCAACCTACATGTCCGAGATGCACTTAATTCCCGTTACTACAGCCTATTAAACTCTGGGTTTTTCACCGACAATCATGCAGAGGCAATAAGTCTTGAGGAAAGCTTTCACAACATGCAGAGTGGCGGAGCATTGATCATAAACCTACAAGCCATTTCTTCAATTGATCGGCAAGTCGTGGTGGAGTTTATGCTTGGAAAGCTTGTGGAACTTCTGACTCAGCGAAAGTTGAGGGCAGTATTTCTGTTTGCTGAGGAGGCTCATCTTTACCTGCGTGAAACTTATTGGGACGACATTGTTACGAGAATGCGTCACTTCGGAGTTTTCACAACCTTTGTGACTAATCAGCCTAATACTATTCGGGAGAACATCTATCGCCAAGCAGACAATATATTCCTCTTCAACTTCACCAACGAACATGACCTTGAGGCAGTATCAAGAGCTGCCAAGGTTGACGCTGAAACCGTAAAGTCAGTTGCAAGAGACCTATTGCCACATCATTGTCTCGTTCTGGGAAAAGTCGTAAAAGACTTCCCTATCGTAGTGAAAGTAAAAGCTCTTGACGTTCAAACAATGGGACAAACAAGGCTATTTTTCACAGACAAGAACTAGAATCCTTCTAGCTCGTTTCGATGTCTTTTGAAGAAAGAACGGAAAGAGGTTGTTAAGTCATAAGTTTCCACTTCATCCAAGGAAACCCATCTTGCGTCTAATACGTCACCTCCCGACTTTGGTGTTCCACTTTTAGGGCGAGTCAAAAATTGCAACAGAATGTAGTGATATTGAAGCCGTTTATTTTCATCCATAATAATGTTATCAACCGTATCCAAAGGTCTGTCAATTACAATTTCAACTTTCAACCCGCTCTCTTCCTCAGCCTCCCGCATAACGGCGTCTCGAACCTTTTCTCCAAGTTCCACCGCTCCGCCTGGAATGCTCCACTTGCCTTTTCCAGGCTCCACTCCTCTCTTGACCAGAAGAAGCTTACCCTTGTCCACAATGACTGCTCCAACGCCGACAATAGGCTGAGTAGGATATTCACGTCTCAAATCCAAGCCTCCGACAACAATGTCTTCATGCGTTTTTCATACTTAAATAACCGTAAAAACATCAAAACTTCTCAACCTGTCCTTCTCAAGTCCCAAGAAAGGAAGAGAGCGATCTCATTCGTGTTAGTTGGTTGATTTGTGTAGTACCTGTCATTGTAACCACAGATTCTAAACCCGTTTTTCATATAGAAATTTGTTGCAGCAACATTCCCTATCTGGGATTCAACCAATACAACTCTGACGTCCTTTTTCTTCGCCCATGCAACCATTTTACTAATCATTTTGGATGCATATCCCTTCCTTCTAAATTTTGGTTCAACCACTATTTGATTGACCCATGTGCTATTGTTCCACTTCTCCAATGATATGCTGGAAAATCCGATCACCCGATTTTCTTCTTCAGTAACCAAGAAAAGAGTATCAACTGAACTGATGTACGCCTCGTAGTCTCTGCCAGTTTCGTGCAAGTATTTTTCATTCAGTTCCGCTATTTGCTTCAAGTCTCCACGCGAAGCCTCCCGAATTTTCATAATAACCACTTAAAACCATGTTTGTCTACCCATGAAATATGTTTAACCCTTAATTCTTCGGTTCCGATTGAAAACTAGAGTATATATTTATGGTGCAAGCAAGTCAAAGATTGGGTACTTTGATAAGACTGTGGGTTTAAATGAAACTTGTCATAAAAGTTGTGTGAAAGGAAGGTGAAATACTGAAGCCTTTTAGTTTTGTTCATGTGGCTGATCTACATCTAGGCTATGCACAGTATAATCTGGATGTAAGGCGTGAAGATTTTAACGCAACATTTCGGGAAGTGGTAGATAAGACCATTGAGTTAAACCCTGAGTTCATGATTATTGCAGGAGACATATTCCATCGGGCTCGTCCCTCTAATATCACCCTTGAAAACGTCATAACCAATTTCAGGCGACTGAAAGAGGCTGGAATACCCGCGCTTGCAGTAGACGGCTCTCACGACTCGGCGCCAAACGTGATTACGGGAACAATTCTTAATCCGTTGGACAGTGCAGGCTTGATTCGTTATTTGCCCCGTCATGAGGGCGCTTCTTGGCAAAACAAGAACAGTTACGTATATGGTATCCCTAATTTTCGAACAAGAGGAAGAACTGAGGAACGATTGCCCATCTTTCTGGAACAGAACAAGCCCGCGCCGGACCCTTCCGCCTTCAACATCTTCGTTTTCCACATGGCTCTCGACATCCCCCGTCTGACCCCTACACAAATGGAAGCCGAAGCTTCACCTGAAATGTTTCCCGACGGCTTCAACTATTATGCAGGCGGTCACATTCACAAGCCAGTTAAGATTCCCTTCAAAAACGGTCTTCTCGTCTACAGCGGTTGCACAGAAACGGTCAACTACGACGACGCTAAGGTTGATAAGGGCTTCTACCATGTTGAAGTAAATCAAAAGGGAGTAGCCAAGCTTCACCGCATCAAGCTTGAAACTCCACGTCGATTCATCGTCTTGGAACGTGACTACACGGGTTCAACTCCGCAAAAAATAACCAAGATGGCGGTACAAGCAGTAAAAGAGGCTGATGAAGCTGGAGCAGTAATTGTACCTATATTGAAGGGAGCGTTGCCAGTCGAAGCTGGACGCGGAGAGATCGACGTCACCAAGATCAGAAATGCGGCTAGAAGGGCACTCACTGTACACCCACTTGTTCGGTTAAGAGAAACAGAAATCACTGAAGAGTTAATCCGCTCCATATTCGAAGGCGAATTGAAAGACCTTAAAACGAAGGCGTTCGAATACTTTTTCGAAATCTTCCGTGATCGTTACGTTCGGGAAGAGGCTGAAAGAGCGGCGAGACTTGCCGTTGACCTACTTGAACCGTTAGTGGGAAAAGAGGAAAAAAAGGTGAAGGAAACGTTGGAGGCTTTCTCTCGTGAGAATTAAGACTGTGCGGCTTGAAAACATTCGGTCTCACGTAAAAACGGACGTCCCATTTGCGAGAGGTTTCAACTGTCTTGTCGGTGGCTTGGGGCGCGGCAAGTCAACCGTTCTCTACGCTATTGATTTTGCCCTTTTCGGAGATCCACTAGGGAGAAGCTACGACTATATTCTGAGAGAAGGAGCGGACGTAGGCAAGGTAACTATGCATTTTGTTCATAATGGAAAAAATTACAGGATTCTAAGAGGTCTTCAAAGGCGTGGTAAAGGCATCAGTCAAGATGTGGAACAGCTCAAATTCTTTGAAGAGAACGAGTTGATTGCAAGCTCAAAAGGAGAAGCTATAGTTGAACAATTGAAGGCGCTAACCGGCCTTGACAAAGACCTTTTTCGCGAGGTTGTATGGGTGCGTCAAGAGCATCTGAAAGAACTGCTGGACATGACCCCGCGGCAGCGACAGAAAAAGATGGACCAAATGTTTGGACTTTCCGATTATGAAGTCGCGTGGAGCGGTCTAGCTGGATTTCAAAAAGAATATCAAGGTGAAAAAAGAGCCTACGAACGTGATTTCGACGTAGTTGGAATGGAAAAGCTCCAAACCGAGTACAACAAATCGGTTGAAGAGTTTTCGCTAATTGAAAATGAACTTGAAGACTTGAGAAAGAAGCTTGTTCAAACCGAAGCCGCCTTCAATGAAGCCACGTCACGTCTTCAGAGCCTTGAGAAATTAAGAAAACAAACGGATAAGTTGCGTGGAAGAGAGGCAGAATTGCAAGCAAACGTTGCTAACATTGAAGACACATGTGTAAAGTTAACGGATGAAATCGAAAAGAAGAAAACATTCATCCACGACCTTGGAGGACGCCTATCATCAATAGAAGCGCAACAGAAGTCGCATCGCGAAAAGCTCCAAGAAGTAGGATTAAAACCTGACCAAACAATCAAAGAGCTCAGGAAATATCTTGTAACTCTTGAAAATCAGATGACAAGCATTGGAGGCGAGCAGGAGGCTGCTAAAAAAGAAATACAAACCTCCAAAAAGCGCATTTCAAGCTTAACAACCGAAAACAAATGTCCACTATGCCTTCAAAATCTCACTGGAGAGTACAAGAAGAGCCTTCTCGAACGACTTGACAAAGAAAACGGTGAACACAAAAAAAGACTTGCTGAACTTCAGAAGAACTTTGAGAAACTGGAAGGACTACGCAGCGTCGTCAACTTCGTTGTCTCAAACTTACAGCTACTCACCCCTCGAAATGAAGAAACAAAAAAGCGAATCCAAGAGGAACATGGATCCTTAAACAAACTTTCGACAGACTTTGAAGACAAACAACAAAAAGAAAAATCCCTTCGAAGTCAACTTGGCGCTGCGCGTGCAGAAATCACCAGATTCAACATCGACGAACTTGAATCTACTCGCAAACTTCGTGACACAACATTTGAGCAATATTCCGCTGTGAAGTCTAAGTTAGAAATAAAGGAAACTCGAAAGAAAGACGTCGCATTGATAATAGACACCCTCAGA
>JAOUJL010000098.1 GCA_029883255.1 Candidatus Bathyarchaeota archaeon
AGCAAATGGATGTACGTGTCTTTCGTTCTAATTGCTGCGTTAATTCTTAACAGCATCCTCTTTACGTATGCGTATTTTAGTGTTCAAACACAGCTTTCCACTTTGCAAACTAGCCTCGATGCTCAAGAACAGCAACTGCAGGATTTACAACAACAAATTGACATTTTGAACTACTCAAACGAAACTGGTTTTATGCCTTGGCCGGAAATCTACGATCAAATAAAATGCAGCGTAGTACTAATTCAAACCGAAATCGGCTTGGGCTCAGGCTTTGTCTATGACCATGAAGGTCGCATCGTAACCAACTATCATGTAATCGAAGGCGCCAACACTATACAGGTTACATTTCTGGATGGAAACATAACCGACGCCAACATAGTTGGCGAAGATCCCTACAGCGACCTGGCCGTCATCAAAGTCAGCCCAGACATTACAAAACTATGTCCAGTTGTGCTGGGAAACTCCTCCGAACTCATCGTGGGGGAGCCAGTGGCGGCTATAGGAAACCCTTTTGGACTAAGCGACACAATAACCGCCGGCATAGTCTCCGCGCTGGGGAGAGACTTGGAAGCGCCTAACCAATACCGAATTGTAGACATTATCCAAGTTGACGCTGCCATAAACCCAGGAAACTCCGGTGGACCACTAGTCAATCTCGAAGGCCAAGTGGTAGGTGTCAACACAGCCATAATATCAGGCTCTGGAACTTTTGCTGGGGTAGGATTCGCTATACCCTCCGACACTGTAAGAAGGGAGCTCCCTGATTTGATGGCAACAGGTCAATACAAGCATCCTTGGGTGGGCGTTGCTGGAGTTGATGTCAACCTAGCCATCGCACTATATATCAGCTTAGAAAAACCGCAGGGTTTTCTCGTAACCGATGTTACTTCTGACAGTCCAGCAGATGATGCTGGTTTGAGGGGAGGTAATCAAACGGTTGTAATAGATGGAGGAGAACTCAAGATTGGTGGCGATGTGATCGTGGGAATAGATGGTCTCAACGTTAGAACTCTGAACGATCTGGTCGTGTACACAGAGAGAAATAAACACCCTGGAGATACCGTGGGCTTAACGATTATTAGAGATAATCAAGAGATCACTAAGTCGTTAACATTGGGAGAACGTCCACCGCCGTCGTAAGAAACACGTTTCTTGCTTTAAACAACGTTTCAAACATCCGTTTTTGAAATTGCTATTTCAGACCTCTTGTTTTTTGTATGTACCAGATATTCTACCATGGCATCGTCCAAGTCGAGCCATTTTGTTATACCCGCTCGCATCTCTGGGTTGTTTTCAAAAATTATTCTTATGTAGGGGAGGATTTCTTTTGCGGCTACGGTTGAAGAGACGTGGCATTTCTTTTTGATTTTCATTCCTATGGCTGACTTAATCTGTCGTTCCACTTTAGTCCGTCCTAACCATCGAATTCTCTGTGGAAATCGGTATGGAACCCAGCCAGACGGCCTTGTCTTTTCACGGGCCATAGCCACTCCTGCCGTCATGAAATCATATACGTATCGCATCAATTTCCAGTTTTGCGTTCTACGAATCCTACCGCGATACAAGTCAGCTTGACTCAACGCCTCCATAGCCTTCGCTAAGTCGCTTGGATGAGTCAGTTGATACGGCACATTCTCATAAACCCACTGAAACAACATGTCCGGGTCTACATCAGCCGTGTCTACCGCTCGCTTCGCCTCAGCACAACTCCTCGAATAAAAGATGGTTTTCATCACGCTGAAAATGACTTCTTTTCGGTCGCGACTCGATAGCCAAGCCACATCTTCATACGTCAACCTGTTGCGCCCTTGAGCCAAAGCCTGTAAATCGTTCACCGCCGACCTAACGTCACGCCCAGACCGCTCAGCAATAAATTTAAGAGCCCGTTCCTCCGCCTCAATTTTCTCACCAGCACATACTATCTTCAAATGCTTCACCACCTGCAAAATCGTAGGTCTCTTAAACTCGATGAGTAGACAGTACTTACGAAGCGTGGCAAAACGAGGGTTATACGCATTGTTTGCTATAAGCACAATAGGACACTGAGCATTCTTTGCAACCGCTATAACGGCTCTAATGCCACCCCGATCCGCGGTTCCCGTAACTCCATCCAACTCATCCAATAAAACCAGTCGACGACCACCAAACAATGTACCATACTGAGAGGCTAAACCAGCAAAACGCTGAACCATCTCCGCTGTTCGATAATCACTTGCGTTCTTCTCAACCAACTCCATGTTGAGGTCGTGGGCTAGAGCCTCTACGCAAACAGTTTTTCCAACGCCTGGGGGGCCGTAAAGAAACGCAGCTCTCTTCTTGGGAACTCTCTTGCTCCAAGATTCTACCCAACTTCTAAATTTTTCAATTGTCTCTTTGTTTCCAACAACCGTAGATAATGTCCGGGGCTTGTGCTTCACCGTCCAAGCGGCGTACACTCTAGCTAAACGCCCCTCTTCATCTCATAACCAGCCTCAGTTAACCGTGCAAGCAAGGCACTCAACTGAACCTCTTCATCTGCACCTTGGATCAAACGAAAGTCAATCTCTCCAATAGCATCGGCAAGCTTAATCTTCCATTTTTCTGGAAGCCCGGAACGGAAAATTTCGATGTGAATCTGTCTGATGATGTCAATTCCAGCTAAGCCGTACTTTAGAATCATCTCTCTCAACTTCTCTCTAGAACCTATGAAATCACCCTTCATCGCCAACGTAATCATCTCCCGAACGTCCGCTGGGTTGGCTCTACCAATCACCGAATAAACGTTCTCTGCGTCGATTGGTCTACCTAGAGAAGCAGCCGCCTGCAATGTGTTAGTTGTTTTCCGCAGATCGCCTCCGCAAACCTCAAAAATGGCGTCCAACCCATCATCTAACACTTTCACATTCTCTTTCTCGATGATACGCCGCGCGTAGTTATCATGATCCTCCCTCGATAAATAAGTAAATCGAAAAGGCGCACAACGAGATTGAATGGGTTCAATAATTTTCCCACTATAATTCGCTATAAGAATAAATCGGCATGTGTGCGTGAAACGCTCCATGGTGCGTCGCAAAGCCTGTTGAGCATCTCTAGTCATGTTATCTGCTTCGTCCAAAATCATAATCTTAAACGGAATTTCACCAATCGACCTCACCCGAGCGAAAGTCTTCACAGTCTCTCTTACCACGTTTATCCCACGCTCGTCACTTGCGTTCAACTCCATAAGATGCTCTCTGTAACCGGCACCGTATAGATCGTGAGTTAAACAAAGTGCAGCCGTCGTTTTTCCAGTTCCTGGCGGACCAGCAAAAATACAATGCGGAATATTCTTCATCTTCACGAAGCTTTCTAGTCGTTCTACAATTTCCTTCTGGTTCACCATTTCACTCAGGGATTGAGGGCGATACTTCTCTGCCCACATCTCATAGCTCAATTGCTAGCCTCCGTGACGTTATTTATGGAAAAGGCATGTCATAAATGTGTTTGCCCACTATGATAAAACCTTAAAAACCAAGCTAGCCTCTTTCTTTTAGTTGGTTCTTACTAGGTGAGGTTTAATGTTGTTAGCAAAACCGTCAATGTCCATAAGAGATGCGGATTTTGAGTTTGAAAATACACCTGTCAGAATCGCCGTGAACAGAAATTGCCCAAAAATTGAACTTGCAGGCTTGAAAATTGGCCCCTTAGAAGAGGGAAAAGAATACGAGGTCAGGTTGTGGATAGCCCAAGAACTGGAAAAGGCGGGAATAGCACGTTTTCATGAGGAAGACCTATTGACCGCAGTAAAACTCTACAAAACTCACTGGAAAGAACGCGTTCAATCAGTCAAACAGATGGCATCCCTACCTCAAGATTTCTATCCTAAACTGCGACGTTACCTTGCAGACTTGAAAGAAAATGCTGTGAAAAAACCCGAAAACATGAGAGAGTACGAGAAAGCTGTGAGGCATTCCCGTGACATTATTAACTGCAGATTGAAGAAGATAATTTCCCTCGCTTCTGCAAGCGCCGCCCAAACAAATCAGATAATCAATAATCTGACGGTTGAGGAACGCAGCATCTACAAGCTTCTTCGCAAGAACATCGAGGAGTGGAGAACTAAAATTCTTAAAGAAGGTGCAGAATCTTGACAGAAGTTGTAACAGCAGATCCGCAAGAACGATTTCAAGACTTTCTAAAGTCGGACAAATATCGTGAGCGCATCTCCCGGATGGCCGTTGAAGGCATCACTTCGTTGAGCATAGATTTTGACGATCTAATGACAACTGACTCAGCACTTGCAGAAAGCATCACTGAGGAGCCAGATGAATATCTGGAGCATACAAATCGCGCAGCTCTTGCACAGCTACAAATCGAAGAACCCGAATACGCTGAAGGAATCGAAACCGTCCATGTTCGATTTAAAGGATTACCTGTAACCACCTCGCTGAGAGCGTTAGGATCTGTTCACATAGGAAAACTCGTTATGGCGGAAGGAATCGTTGTACGTGCTACCCCAGCCAAGCCTATGGTCACGCAGGCGGCTTTTCGATGCAAAAGATGTGGAACCACCAGCCATGTCAACCAAGCAGGTCCGTTCTTAAGAGCCCCACTTGAATGCAGCGACCCAGCATGCAAGAGAAAAGGGCCCTTCGATTTTGTACAGGAGGAATCCAGCTTCATTGACTCTCAAGAAATTCGCATTCAAGAACGACCTGAGAATCTCCCGCCGGGCCAGCTTCCGATCTGGATAGGCGTCAAATTGTTTGGAAGAGAACTTGTTGACATAGCTAGACCCGGAGATGACGTCTTGGTTGTGGGGATTGTGCGTGCGGTTGCCCCCACACTGCCTAAAGTTGGAAAACTTCGCACGTTTACGTTACATCTTGAGGCTAATTTCACAGATGTGATGAGCAAAGAGCCTGAAACAGTGCTTATTTCGCCTGAAGAAGAGAAAGAAATACTTGAGCTCGCAAAAGACCCATGGATTCACCGCAAAGTCATTCGGTCCATAGCACCATCCATATACGGCTACGAGCATATCAAAGAAGCCATCATGTACCTCCTCTTCGGAGGGGTTGCAAAACATCTCCCCGACATAACCATACGAGGAGAAATGAACACACTCTTAATAGGAGATCCAGGAACCGCCAAGTCCCAGTTATTGCAGTATGTGTCGAGGATCGCTCCGCGTGGTTTGTACACTTCTGGCCGAGGAACGACAGCTGCCGGCTTGACCGCTGCCGTGCTTCGCGAGAGGCAGAGTGGCGGAATGACCCTTGAGGCGGGAGCGCTTGTGCTTGCGGACAAGGGCGTCGCGTGCATAGACGAGATTGATAAGATGCGTCCTGAAGACCGTGTGGCAATACATGAGGCGATGGAGCAACATACGGTTTCGGTTGCGAAGGGTGGTATCGTGGCGACTCTCAACGCTCGAACAGCTATATTAGCTGCTGCTAATCCGGCCTTGGGAAGATACAACCCTTATCAAACGGTTGCAGAGAACATCTCTCTTCCAGTCACGATCCTTTCAAGGTTTGACCTCATCTTCGTGTTACGAGATGTGCCGGAAAAGGAACTTGACGTAAAGATGACTGAGCACATACTCGGTCTTCATAAAACGGGTACTGTTCCAGTTGAACCCCCTATACTGCCTGACCTGCTCAGAAAATATATCAGCTACACCAAGAACTTGAAGCCGTGTT
>JAOUJL010000099.1 GCA_029883255.1 Candidatus Bathyarchaeota archaeon
CTCTGTGAAAGCCACGCTTCACGAGGATAAAAGCTCTTCTCGGTCTAGGCGTTACAATCTCAAGAATATTGTCTCCTAACTTTTCTTTCAGTATGTCCACAGCTGTTTGTTCAACTGCTACCATGATTCAAGCCTTCACTGCCTTCATCTTCTTTAGCAGTTTTATGACCCCATAGAGTATCGCTTCAGGCCTTGGCGGACACCCTGGAACATACACGTCAACTGGAATAAACTTGTCAACGCCTCCAAGTGCACCGTAACATTGCATGTTTGCATACATGCCGGAACAAGCACAGGCGCCGACAGCTATAACGAATTTAGGAGAAGGCATTTGTTCATAGATGACCTTGAGTCTTGAAGCAATCTGCCTCGTTACAGGTCCTGTTACGATAAGCGCGTCAGCCTGTCTAGGTGAAGGTTTAAGCAAAACGCCGAAGCGTTCGATGTCGTATCTCGGCGTCAAAAGAACCAAGAATTCTATGTCGCACGCGTTGCATCCCCCGGTGTTGAAGTGTAGTATCCACGGTGATTTTAGCCTCGCCCATTTCGTCAAGCTCACGTGCGCCATGGCTAGTCGCCTCCCAAAAGTAGAAGAAGCGCTGTCAAAATCGTCAATAAATATACTAGCAACGGGTATGGACTTGTAGTGCCCAGAGCTAGAGATGCAAACGCCATCAATAACACTGACGAATCAACGATAACGAAGTATATCAGATACTTGTACAGAGTGATCGTAATTCTCAACCTTTGAAAAGGCAGCCTCTCTCCACAAGCATACATAGAAAGCTTGTCTCTAGTTTTAGGCGGCTTAGGTGCTTTCCAACTGCTTATTAAATATATAATCGAGGACACGGTTAAGACAGTTATGAACGCAACAACGGATTCGAATGTCGTTTCACACGCCTTCTGACTACATGAATCTTTCCCTCTACACCATATAAAAGGAAGATTTAAAGCTAACGAATTTTCCTTCCTTCAACTCTTTTTGCACTAAAAATGGTCTTCAAAATCGGGGATGGCAGCCCTATCACCAAAGTCATTTGAGTCAAGACAGATCCGAGGGAGTCCCCTAACTCTATGTCTGCGTGACCTACCGCACAAGAGATGATTGAGTTAACGATCTCTGGCAAATCTGTACCTATGGACACTAGTACAAGACCGATCAGAAGCGGAGAAATCCTCGATGCTGAAGCCCTCGCCAACCTCACCAAACAAAGGGAATGGCGCAGCCTATTTCAAGAATGAGAGGAAAATCAAGTTACGGTTGCACATATTTGATTTGATCAAAAGTTGCTAGTACATATAAAAAACTGCCTAGACCGTTCGAAACAGAATTCTAGTTCATACCATAGACTTTCTGGTCTGGTTGTTCAAAACCAATGCTCCAAAAAATTACAGGGGGGTCTGATAAGAGAAAGAATAACTGTACTGGTCTATTCATTCGAACGTCGTCAGCGCACACTAAGGTATCCAGTTTTTCTCCGATTCGCTCTTTTCAAACTTTCTAAGAATCGCCTCTTTAGCTATTTCATAAGCTATCTTATAGTCAAATATTCCCTTCGGTTCTTCAACAGCCCTTTCAATTAGTCTGACTTCGATCTTGTTTTTGAGCTTCCCTATAGCTAACGCACCAATTCCTAAGATGTTTGGTATGATTTCTTCGCCTTCGATCTTTGATTTCAATCCTTCGACCCCTAAGGGAGGAATAGCGTTGACATCGGCCACTATTCTACAGTTCTTCCCATGCTTTCGCAGTGTTTCCAACGAGAGAAGCTGAATTCCAGCAGCTCCAGCTGAGAGAACTATTTCTGCATTCTCCACGGCTTCCCCAATTTCTTCAGAAGTTTTTGCTTCAACACCCTTGATCCGCGTGCTTTCAATTTCTTCGTTTATTCTCGTCGCCACTGATGAGGCTCTTTCAAGAGAACGTGAGGTGACAATCACGTTTGCTTTTTCCGACGCATAAAGCCTTGCAGCAGTTTGCCCAACTGGTCCAGTTCCAGCCATCACTGTGACCCTTTTATTATCCAAGTTCCCAAGTCCCTTCTTAAGCGAAAGCTCCAAGGTTTTTGCAACCGCAGCAGTGGCCGTTGTGTAGGCGCCTCTAGGATCCACTATTATCGCGAGTTCGAAAGGTGGGAACATGCATTTCGTAATTTTCTTCAGGATATCATTTACGCGTTTGAAGTCACGTCCGTTTATGAAAATCTTCGTGTGCTTTGCACCTTTCGGGCCCCTAGGAAACATCATGTCATAGACAATTCTTTCAGCGTCCTCAACTGTAACGTCTTCATATTTCAATATCGCAGAATCTGGGAAAATGTCTATAGTTGATAACATATCGAAGGGGCTTGCGTGCTTATCAGTGGCTAAGAAGATGAACACTTTCTTAAATTGATGTTTTGACAAGCTCGCACTTCTCCAGTTGTTAGTATTAATTAAACGTTTAAGAATTATCATCCATTCTACGAGTCTTCGATGTTTAAAGCATTGGCCAATTATCTATACGAAGTGCCAGTGGTAATGACGTGATTTGAGGAGGGTTGTTGAGAAAGGTGCAAATTGATGCGAGTTGTTTATGCATACTTTGATGTTGACAAATTCAGTGTTCTAGGAGAGAGAAATGCAGCTATAGGGGCTGCTGGCAAAAAGGGTCTTAGAAGCGGAAGAGGAAAAAATTAACCTATTCGGCTATGTTTTAGAGGTGAAACAAACAGCAATCGCCCGATTAGCTTGCTTCAGCGACTGAACTAGTAATGGCACAAACAGACGAGGAATCCAAGTAGCCCTAACCCAGGACATAACTATCTGAAATCTGAAAATACAAGAGCAGCCGATCTGATCAGACCAAAGGAAGAAGACTTATTCCCATAGATTCAAGTGTGTGCGCATCCATATGTGAATGCTTGCTTGCCAGATTCAAGGATAAAAGCCCGAAAATTGAACTGAACGGCTCAGACAGTGAAGCAAGGCTACCACTTTTGAGAGTTTGACGTTGGTCTCCACATGCCAATGCTGGATAAACCTTATATGTCGAATGGCGGAAGGAACGTCTAAAAACCAGTGAATCAATGGAGATGTAACAAGTGAATGATGAGATTGCGAATCCCGCACCACTTGGACTGATGGGATTTGGAATAACCACAGTGTTGCTAAACCTGAGCAACGCCCGCCTACTTGATAGCTCATGTTTTGGGATGATATTCTCTATGGGAATTTTCTATGGAGGAATGGCGCAGATTTTTGCTGGGATGTGGGAAATGAAGAAGGGCAACACGTTTGGTGCCACCGCCTTTAGTTCTTTCGGTCTATTCTGGATTTCACTCGTCGCTATCAAAGTTTTCCCGGTTTTAGGATGGGCAGATACGCCGTCAGCGAACGTTATAGCGGTATATTTAGCGATGTGGGGCATCTTTACAGCACTTATGACCATGTCTACGTTCAAGGCAAGCAGAGCATTACAGGTTGTGTTTATAACATTGACTATACTGTTTTTCCTGTTGGCCATAGGGGACGCAACAGGCATCACTGAAATAACTACTGTTGCGGGTTATGAAGGAATTTTCTGTGGATCAAGCGCAGTTTATCTGGCAACAGCCGAAGTAGTGAATGAAACCTACGGAAGGGCAGTCCTCCCCACCTAGAAATGGGGCAGACGTAATTAAGTTATTTTTCAGCCTAATAAAACAAAATTTATATTGTGGAACCCTTTTCATTAAGGAAATCCAAATCATACTGGTGAGAGGTTTGACAGAAAGCACGTCTATAGCCGTTTTATTGAAGGAAAAGAGAATCTTCAATCCGCCCAAAGAATTTGTTGAACAGACGAATGTCAAAAAATGGATGGACAAGCAAGGAATCAAGGATTACAACGAGTTGATTGAAAAAGCAAAAGACCTGGAATGGTTCTGGAGTGAAACATCGAAGGATGTAGTGGAATGGTATACTCCACACAAAAAGGTCTTGGAATGGAACGAGCCATACGCTAAGTGGTTCGTAGGCGCCAAATATAACATCGTACATGACGCAGTAGATAAGCACGAAAAAACTCACAGAAAAAACAAAGTAGCCTACATTTTTGAAGGAGAACCCGGGGACGTCAGAAAACTAACCTATCATGATTTATACGTTGAGGTCAACAAGCTTGCTAACGCCTTGAAAGAGTTGGGAATCAAAAAAGGTGATCGTGTTGGTATTTATCTACCCATGATCCCAGAACTGCCAATCGCGATGTTAGCATGCGCAAAGATTGGAGCAATTCACAGCGTTATTTTTTCAGGTTTTAGCTCCGGCGGCTTACAGAAGAGAATAGCAGACGCTGAAGCCAAAGCACTGATTACCTGTGACGGCTTATACAGACGTGGGAAAACTGTTCCATTAAAAGAACAAGCAGATGCAGCAGTTGAGGAAACACCTTCCATAAAAAACGTGATCGTCTATAAACGTACTGGGCAAGAAATCCCATGGGAAAAAGGAAGAGATCACTGGTGGCATGCTTTAACTGAAAGACAGCCAGCTACATGTGAGACTGAAAAGCTGGATGCTGAAGATATATTGTATATTTTGTATACTTCTGGCACAACCGGAGAACCAAAAGGAGTAATTAGTGTTCACGGTGGTTACGCTGTTGGAACAGCGCTTACATTGAAATGGGTTTTTGACATGAAGGATGAAGACATTTGGTGGTGCGCTGCAGACATAGGATGGGTCACCGGCCACAGTTACATCGTCTATGCACCATTGATTTTGGGAGCTACGTCGATAATTTACGAAGGAGCCCCAGACTATCCAGAACCAGACCGATGGTGGAAGATCATTGAAAAATATGGCGTAAACATCCTTTACACATCTCCCACAGCCATCCGAATGCACGTGAGGTTCGGAGAAAAATGGGCAAACAAACACGATCTAAATTCTCTGAGACTGTTAGGAACTGTTGGAGAAACGATTAACCCTGAGGCCTGGATGTGGTACTATACACATGTAGGTAGAAAACGCTGTCAAATAATGGATACTTGGTGGCAAACAGAAACAGGTTCTTTCATTATATCACCGTTACCAATCACTCCACTCAAGCCGGGATCAGCCACAAAGGCTCTGCCAGGTTTCACTGCGGGCATATACAACGAAAGTGGCAAACAGATTAAACAAGGAGGCGGCGACTTGTACCTACTCACACCATGGCCAGCGATGCTAAGAGGTCTCTACAAGGCTCCAGAGAGATACGTAGAAACATACTGGAGCAGATTGCCGCACATGTACCTCACCGGCGACAAAGCAAGAACAGATGAAAATGGCTACTTCTGGATTCAAGGAAGAGCAGACGACATTCTCAAAGTCGCTGGACACAGAATAGGAAACTACGAAATCGAATCAGCTTTGGTCAGCCACGAAAAAGTAGCCGAAGCAGTGGTAATTGGAAAGCCACATGAAATAAAGGGCGAATCAATAATTGCTTTTGTGGTATTAAGAGAAGGAAAAAATCCTGATGACACGTTGAGGAAAGAGTTGAGGGATCATGTGGCTAAAGAAATGGGAAAACTAGCCAGACCCGATGAAGTGTGGTTTGTCAAGGATGTACCAAAGACCAGAAGCGGAAAAATAATGAGGAGAGTGGTAAGAGCTAAGGTGCTTGGAGAACCTCTGGGAGACATTTCAACG
>JAOUJL010000101.1 GCA_029883255.1 Candidatus Bathyarchaeota archaeon
TGTGGGGAGCATGTTGTCGATTATGCAAATCAATTATCTTCGAACTTGGATGCTTATCAGAAATTGTTCTCTAAACAGTTGTCAAAGGGTTTTCGCCCTGAACAACTCTCTGAACATTTTTCTTTGACAAAGGAGAAAATTGTCTCTTCATTTAAGGAGGAAAAAGCATGACATCCACGGAGGAAAAGGTGGAAGGGTGGAAGCCTCGTACAAGGCTGGGGAAAATGATTCTTGAAGGTCATATCTCTTCTATTGAAGAAGTGTTTATGGAAGGACTGAAAATACGTGAACCGGAAATAGTGGATGTTCTTCTTCCAGATCTGCAAGAAGAAGTTATTAACATAAATTTGGTGCAAAAGCAAACTGATGCTGGAGAGAAATCTCGATTTAAGGCGATTGTGGCTGTTGGAAACCGGGATGGCTATGTGGGTTTGGGTTCAGGAAAGGCGAAGCAGGTGCGTACTGCTATTGAGAAAGGCGCGGTGAATGCGCGTCTTAACATTACTCTTGTTCGTCGAGGTTGTGGAAGCTGGGAGTGTGGGTGTGGGAAACCGCATTCTTTGCCGTTTCAGGTTCGAGCTAAATGTGGTGGGGTAGAGGTTGTGTTGATTCCGGGTCCTCGTGGTTTGGGTGTTGTTGCGAATGAAGCGGCGAAGGTTATTTTGGGGCTTGCTGGGGTTAAGGATTGTTGGACGAGGAGCTATGGTTCTACTAGGACTGTTCCTTCTTTTGCTTATACTGTGTTTGAGGCTCTTCGGAAGACGTATACTCTTGTGATGCCAAGTGATTGGGTGGGGTAGATGAAGGGGAAGCGGAAGTGTCTAGTGGTTATTCGGGTTCGTGGGCTGAGTGATGTTTTTCGAGAAATTGATGAAACGCTTCGGATGCTTCATCTAACTCGGAATTGTCATGCTACATTGATTGATGATCGTCCTTCTTACTTGGGTATGTTGCGTAAAGCGAAGGATTGTTTGGTTTGGGGTGAGGTTTCTAGAGAGGGTGTTGCGCTTCTTTTGAGGAAGAGGGGGAAGCTTGTGGGTAATAAGAAGTTGACTGAGCAGTATGTTCAAGGGATTGGTTATGAATCGGTTGATGATTTGGCTGAAGCTATTTATGAGTTGAGGGTTGAGTATAGTAGTCTTTCTGGTGTTAAGCCTGTGTTTCGTCTTCATCCGCCGAGGAAAGGTTTCAAAGGGAAGGTAAAAAAGAGTTTTGCTGCCGGTGGGATTACTGGATATAGAGGTGAAGTTATTAACGATCTTATTAAGCGGATGGCTTGATTTGTTGGTGTTTTCTGAATAGTAGAGTTGAAGGTTTCTTGTTTGTTACGTTATTTTGTATCATTGGGTTTGTCTCTCTCTAGACCCCCCCTATAATTTTTTTACAGTTTCTTATTCTCTCTCTTTTATAGACCCCCCTATAGCCCCCCTATTTTTCGTAGTTCCGTATGTCTCTCTCTTATTAGACCCCCTACCTAGGGGGGGAGGGGTCGCGGCTTATGTCCAGGTTACTTTTAGGTTGTATTATGTTTCCGCGCTTTGCGGAACCCCTGTTTACGCTTTGACTACATGAATTTTCAACATAGATTACGTGAAAATCAAAAGTTGTTTGTTATTGATTTTGTGAAAATTATGAATTTGTTAGAACGTTGGATGACGAGGTGAAGGGGCTTCAGTTGTGTGTTCTGTTATAAAATCCTGACTTGTATTAGTTTTGTGTGCGTGTGTGCCAATTCTAGGCCCGGTCTCTGAGATGCTCCAGATACACCAACGACAAGTGTTGACGTGGGATTTGAACCCACACAATTCCGATGACAGGAAGTTAGATCAGTTAAGCGAGCGACAGTTTTCTGACCAGAAAAAACACGTGTGCAGCTGTAGGCTCATCGTACTGGTAGCCAAACCTTCGAAACATTCTTTCCACGTATAACAAAAGAGAGATAGTTGGCAAGCCACATGCTGACAACCGTGAGAAATCCGAGTTTTCGAAATCGCCTTAACGACTCATACACGGTGAGGTTCTTAATAAACACGAATCTTCCTCTTTTTGACAATCGAAACGCAAGTTCATGGTCCTCACTGCACGGTAAGCTTTCGTCAAATCCGTTGACTTTCAAGAATTCACTTCTTCTAGCTACAAAAAATTCTCCACGACAGTGAGGTTTAAACCTAGCCAAGATTCGAGTGAGAGAATTATGAAAGTAAAAGAAGACTTTTTCATGAAACCTCGGTTTTACAGGCATAATAGAACATGTGGCGCCTACAACCGTGGAGTCACTAAACGTTTCCAGCACCTTTTCCACAAAATTCACGGTTGGAATCACATCTGCATCAAGAAAAACCAAAACGTCTCCACATGCCCGTTTAGCCCCATAATTCCTCGCCCTAGCTATTCCACGTTCTCGCAGTACATACACCTTATCCGTGAAGCGCCCTGCAACTTTAACGGTTTTATCTTCACTTCCTCCGTCAACCACTATGATTTCGACGAGATGTTTTAAGTTAACCAGCCTAGACAACGTTGCTGCTATGTATTTTTCCTCTTGAAAAGCGGGAATTACTAGCGAAACGGTTCGGACCTTTGTTTTCATAAGTCTCCCAACAAATCGATGTTACTCAATTCAGAGCAGCTTCAGTTTGCGGGCACACGACGGCTTTTTCTCATGTCGCAAGTTGGCTTTCGTTTAAACAGTTGGTACCACTGCCCTAAGGAAAAGGCGATAATCCTTAAGGCGTCTATGAATGGGTATGTGAATATTGATAGGTAGTTTTTGGTTTTCAACGCCCTCAGGGCATACTTAATCATCGCTAGGATGAAGGGAGCAAACACAAGCAACAGAAAAAGCTGTACAAATAGGAGGTTTGAAGTTAGGAAGTATGATGCAATGAGCAGGCCGAACAGCAAAAGCCCGGCTATCAAACCGAACATGTCGAGGGCAAGTAAAAAACCTATGCGATTTCTAATTCCCCTCTTTTTTATCAAAAGTATGCTTCCTCGTGCATATCCAAAGATTTGCTTCAAGACCTCTTTAATTGTCTCTCTATGTCGATGATAGATTAGTACTTCTGGGTCTAACACCGTGTTATAACCTGCTTCTCCTACTCGTGCGACCAGCTCTGTTTCGTCAAAACCGTATCGAATGTCTTCATTGAATAACCCCGTTTTGTCGAGAACGCTTCTTCTGAAGGACATGTTGCAGCCCGCTGGGTAGAGCAAAGTATGGATCTTTTTGGTAACTATTCTAGTCTTGAATGATGGCATGATGCGAAATAAGGTTTCGTTAGCGTAGCGTGAGCTAAAGGTATCCGCGTTGTAACCTAAGACCGTGCCGCCGACGCATCCTATGTTTGGATCGTTGAAGTTTTCGACGATTTTCCTAACCCAGTTCTTTGGAACTACGCAGTCGCAGTCGGTGAAAAGTAATATTTCGCCACTTGAGTGTTTGATGCCTGTGTTCCTAGCGGCATTTAACCCGTGGCCATCTTCCATAACTAACTCAACCGGGTATTCCGAGACCAGCTCCCTTGTTCGATCGGTGGAGTACCCGTCTACAACTATCACGTCGAGCTTCTCTTTGTCATAATCTACTTTCATTACTGATTCTAAAAGCGTGCTCATGGTTTTTTCCCCGTTTCGCGTTGGGATTATTATAGATACTTGAGGAAAGGCGTCGACGTGAGGCTGTTTCATTTTTGGCACCATGAAACATAGAATGTTCCTGCGTTTTCCCCTTAACTTTATAAACAAAGCCATATAAGACCGCTCGTCCTTTTAAAAAGCTTTTAACAATATGCCAATAAGAATAAACCAATGTATAGATGAGTTTATGATCAACGGAAGAGGTGAGCTCAGTGCATAAATCATGCTTTATTGGATTTGCTCTAGCAGTTTTTCTATGCAGCGGGATTTTTGTTCCCATTCGTGAAGCAAACACTACAAGCGTTCCCAGCAAAGTACGACTGTTTGACCCACGAACATTATACATTCATGGATACTTAGTTTACAAATATAATTGTCCAACGCCTGCTTCAATCCCTATCCCAGTTTTTGTAGAGGTTTGGGCGAATAATTTTTGGTCAGACGTAAGGATTTTGCAGACTGCGTCAAGTTCTGGTGGAAAGACGTTAGGAGTTGGTTACGTAAAATCCAATGTTACTAGTGGAAAATACGATTTGACAGAAAGAGAAGATCACAATTCAATCTATGGGGCGCAGTTTAATTTTACCGATGTTGAGCCGTATCAGGAAATCAGAACAGACGTTTGGATCAAGCTTTCTATATCAAAAGTCGATATGACGAATATACTGAATGAAACCGTGGGGAATATTTCTGAGGCAAGTAATCAACTTGGTGCCGACTACGGAACCTATGTAAACAAAACATACTACTGGGATTACGGCAACGCAAGTGTTCAAGACGTGATTCAAGAGATTAACCAAACAGCTGGTGGATCCAACGTGTATGACCTAGTCTACGCGACGATAGACTGGTTTTCCACCCACATGATCTACAGGGAACACGAGGATTACCCTGATCAGAGGTTGAAAGCCAGTCAAGTGTTGAACGAAACTATTGAGGTCACGGGCGATGGAGAAAAACGATACGGCGTCTGCAGACATTTTGCCGATGGTTTCGTTGCGGTCATGCGGGGATTTGGGATTCCCTGTAACCTTTTTAACGGGTTGGTTTTTTCCGATATTGGTGGAACTGTTGGTGTCGTCTTTAGTGGCGGTCACGCGTGGTGTGAAGTGTATATGCCCAGCATAGGATGGGTTCCGGTAGAAGTTACGATTTCTGACAGATATATCCGAGACGTCGTTCGGGTGGGGCTCATTTCTCCATACTATTATCTCCCCATACGCAAGGAATTTACAAACTCTGAGCCCGAGGAGACGGATGAACAGGGAGAACCCGAAGAACCTTATGAACATCTTATCGCTGCCTACTGGGGCTGGAGTGTAGGCGAGGTTCCTGTACTAACGCTCGAAGGCTTAATTCACGCCGTAGTTTCGATGCCTATTATCAATTGGATTCTGCTGGTGGCAGTCATAGTCTTAATAGTCGACAGCATCATGGTGAGAAGGAAAATCAAAGCGTTAACTGAACATACTCTCCTAGTCTAAACCGAGTAATACAATACTTTTAGCTTTGTATATTGGAACAACTGGATACGCATCAAGCTGACAGCAGAACTTCACATCTTCTTCTTGTCCTATGTCTTTAAGATATCGTGCGTGGCTTCCGCGTTGAATAATCTTAGTCAGCTGCCTATACGACTGTTGGAAAGTTAGCGATGCCGCCAAAACAACATCTGAACATGCAATTTTGCCGGCTGGAAGGTTCTCCACGATTGCCCCTGCACACATGAAGTCTTCTAAAGAAAACCGCCCATGCGTCCCTGAAAGCACAAAGGAAATCCCAATCTTTTCTTCTTCAGCAATCTTAAAAGCTGCCTTGGCAACTGCCTCAACATTGAAGAAGGCCCCGATCAGCACCCACCTTGCTTTTTTGGATGAGCAGATGGCCTTTGTCCCACTTGTTGTTGTCAAAACTACATGTTTCTCTTTCACGATGGTAGAAGAAAATTCCAGCGGCGAGTTTCCCAAATTGAATC